>CAMWZE010000458.1 GCA_947178685.1 uncultured Porphyromonadaceae bacterium | reverse complement strand
TATGTCGGCCCGCGACTTTGTCCATATCTTTACAAGCAAGGGCATTTATGAAACTTGCGAGGATTTATGGTTCAAATGCCTTGTTATGAATGACTCCACCTTTGAGTTATCGGACAAGTCCCATACGGCATTTGTTGAAATCATAAATCCATCGGACAGTGTCGTGTGGAAAGAGAAATACCCCGTTGTCAACGGTGAATGCGACGGTCAGATATACGTTGGTGACGATTGGGAAACAGGGGAATACAGGATGTATGTCCACACCGCCTCCTCTCTTGGATTGCATGATACTAAGCTTACTCCAAAAAAAATACTCATAGTCAGGGAACTCCCGGAAGCACAGGACTATGTGACAGGATTGGCTCTTAATGAGGTGATGGTGGACAGTATCTCCTATGGGAGAATCCTACCTCTGAATTTAACTGTAGAACTTGACAGCGCGGAATACCATACGCGCAGCAGGGTACGCGCCAAAATCAAGGTCACAGATGCAGATGGCTCTCCGGTGAGTGCCACCATCGCTCTCTCAGTGTACGACCATCTCTACAGATACAGACCGGGAGAATTGGACCTGATGTCTCACTGCATTGCTGTTCAGAAACAACAGGGGCAAGACTATCAGCATCAAGGGGATGCGATTATCAGCAATGGACCGATTACAGGGTATCTAAAATCCCGCAAGAAGAAAAATGAGACACCTTTGGAAAATCAGTTTATCAATGTTTTCGATTACTCCAACTCAACCGGGAACCTCAATATCGTGGTTACTGAAGAAGACGGTCGGTTTGAGGTGCCTATGGATATGGCTGAGGCACTCGAATGGAGTGTGCTTATGAAACCGGTATCAGGCAAAGACATGAAACCCGAGATTGAATTCGCGGATCCATTCGCGGCAATTTCGAGAGTTCGCAGAAACACTACAGACACATACTATCCGGTATTGCTAAAGAAAAGTTCTGACGCACCGGATGCCGACACCCTTGATTATTCCGACAGGAGAACTGTCCGCCTCGACGAGGTCATTGTTAAGGGTCATGCCGGAAGATACCCGAAAAGGGACAAGCTTCTCGGGTATCTCGATAGTATATCGACCCTCACCGGGGGTGCGTGGACCTGTGGATGTCCGTCCGAACCCAATACTACTTTCCTTAATGATTATATTCCAGGATACACTCACCACCCAAATGGTTCTCTACGTGTAGTTAAGCGGGGCGTACCTGTAAAGGGAAAAGAGTACACATTGATTAAATATTCATCAGAAACAATACAAGGAACAAAAATAGGTCATGTTGAGGACGTCAGACATGAGATTTACACTGGCCCAAAGTATTCAGAAGAAGAACTCTTGAGGATGAACGGTCTGTGGAAAACAAAAGGTTATTATCCACATCATGATTTCACCATTGTCGATGAGGAAGAATTGTCTCTTGGAATGGATGACAATCGAAATACGATATTATGGGTGTCCAAGTTGCAGACGGATTCAAACGGGCAAGGTGAAATTTCATTCTTCACCTCTGACATACGGTCAAATTATATAATTTCAATTGTTGGATTCCGAAATTACTATATAGGGGAATCTTCTTGTATGATAAAAATTCTATAATTGCGAGACTTCAATATTAGGTATTTTCATTTATAGGATCAAAAGTCTCTTTAATATTTTATCCAATAATGGGCAACCGAATAATATAGAAACATTAATGTGTTATGTTATTGAATCTCCATGCTCTAAATTGTATTTACTTTACAGAGTCGTTTTATCAGAATATTGAGTAAGGGTAACCTTTTTCACGAAAAATGCCCATTCGCAATTGTAATGATAGTAAACGATAAAAATAGGGGGTGCATCAATATGATACACCCCCTATAATCCGAGAATGATAAAAATTTAGGGACTGCATTGTATTTCTGTGGTGTCATAAACACAAACTCCAGACAATGACAAGCATCTCCCAGGGGCGACATTAAATTTGCCACACTCCGCATCTGCATCAGATATTTGAATCAAGGACAAAAGACTGGTATCCGAGTCTTGCGCCCGAGTTCCAAAATACCCAGCTGCTGCTATGGCAGCAACAGCGAGTGTTCCGAGAATGGGTTTAAAAAACTTGTTCATGATTAAATGTATTTAATTCTCCACAAATTTAGCAGTTATTGTCCAAACTTGCAAATTAATATTAAAAATAATTTCACCTGAACTCAATATATAAGGTATTCTAATCACTTGTCATCTCTTCTCCATGCTTAATGTGCCGGGAGTTTGGGAGTTTTATTGAAAATAATTTTATAAATAATTGACTTTAAATTTGGTAGAGTCAATTTTTCTCTGTTTATTTATTCTCACTAGTGCCCACTAAATAAAAAATACTATAGATTCTGCAAAATTTAAGGCCTATCCCCTCTGACAAAAAATAAATCAAACCATTTTGCCGGATTACACAACGTAGTACCAAGAATGCGATTCAGACGGATTCTGGCTTTATATAACTATGCGAAGATACAGGACTCTATTAGTTAAATAGTCGAGACTCGCCTGCCGGAGCCTTTCGTGATTGCTTGACTTGAAAAGACACAGCCTCGAGTTCTTCCTTTCCCTAAAAAGCCATACCCTTTTTATTGGTTTTACGGGGAATTCTCACAGGGTAAGGAATTTTTTTGTATCTTTGTAATTATTTATATATGCATATGAGGAAATACCCATTCTTGATC
>CAMWZE010000457.1 GCA_947178685.1 uncultured Porphyromonadaceae bacterium | reverse complement strand
TAATTGTGTTTAATAATAGAAATATTGTCTAATAATCAGGAAAAAAACATAAGATTTGACAATCTTACCCTTAAGAAATACAGAATTACCCATACAATAAGAAGTCGAGTCCTAACTTTGCATCGGAATCAAAATTCCAACCCGTTGGGACGATAAAGATACGAACTTACCGGAAAAACAATGTGATGACTTCATATATACAGATGATGAAGCAGTGAAAATATAAAGGGTAAAAAAGATTGTTTTAAAGCCTGGACCCGGATAGGTTCAGGCTTTTCTCTTGTATGGAAATTGTATAAATACAATCAAAGAAAAAGTTTAGACAATTTCATTTAGCAGATTTGTGGGGTGATATTGGGGAGAGTGTCAGAATTTTTATTTATTTTTGCAATTTAAACCGGATACTTGCGGGTTTATAACCGGTTTGCCTGACACGATGAAAGATTTAATGATGTTCATACGGCGTTTCGCACGCCCTTACAGATGGAACGTAGTGCTGAGTGTGGTCTTCAATTTCCTGACCATGTTCTTCACATTGTTCTCGTTTGCATTCATAATGCCGATCTTGCGAATCCTCTTCCAGATTGACAGCACGGTTTATACCTTCATGCCCTGGGGTAGCGGAGATATAAAGGATGTGGTGCTTAACAATTTCTATTGGTATGTCACAAGCTTGATAGACACCGTGGGTGCCTCGGCTACGTTGGCTTTGATGGCATTGTTCCTCATCGTAGGCACGTTTCTAAAAGTGATCACCGCTTACCTGAGCGATTATTTCATGATTCCGTTGCGTAACGGAGTGGTGCGCGACATCCGCAATAATCTTTACCGCAAGATTGTATCACTTCCGATCGGGTTCTATACGCATGAACGTAAGGGTGATATTATGAGCCGATTGAGTGGCGATGTCACCGAGATTGAGGTTTCCGTGGCAGCCAGTCTCTCAGCGCTTGTGAAACAACCCATCATGATTATCGGCTGTCTTGCCATGATGCTGGTGATAAGTTGGAGGCTCACAATCTTTGTGTTTATTCTGCTTCCTATAGCCGGCTATATAATGGGACGGGTCGGTAAGAAACTTAAGGCTAAGTCATTACGGGCTCAGGAACTGTTGGGCACGATTCTCTCCACAACAGAGGAAACAATCGGAGGCTTGCGAGTGGTGAAGGCTTTCAATGCAGAGAAGCAGATGGAGCGTATGTTTGGAGAGGAAACCAACGAATTTCTTCAGGTGAGCAACTCAATGCAACGTCGTTATGCCTTGGCTCATCCGATGAGTGAGTTCCTGGGTACAATAGCCATATGTATAGTGCTATGGTTCGGCGGTACGCTCATACTTGACGGCACTTCCATGATAGATGCGTCGAGCTTTATATACTATATGGTGATATTCTACAGCATCATCAATCCCGCGAAAGAGTTATCTAAGATAGGTTACACCATCCAGAAGGGTCTTGCTGCTCTCAAGAGAATTGACTGGATCCTTTCAGCCGACAATCCGATAAAGGATGCCAAGGAACCGGTGAAATTGACCGATACAGAGAAGGAACGTGGATCAATCTCCCTGAGAGGAGTTGATTTCAGCTATGACGGAGAGCGCAAAGTGGTAAAGGATGTGTCGCTCGATGTAAAACCTGGTATGACAGTGGCTCTTGTCGGCCAGTCAGGTTCCGGCAAGTCTACTCTCGTGGATCTGATTCCACGCTTCTGGGATGTCAACTGCGGTGTCGTAGAGGTTGACGGCCATAACGTGAAAGACTATAAGGTAAGTGAGCTCCGTTCGCTGATGGGCAACGTAAATCAGGAAGCCATTCTCTTTAACGACACGTTCTTCAATAATATAGCGTTCGGCACACCTAATGCCACTATGGAACAGGTGGAGGCTGCTGCCAAGATTGCCAATGCCTATGACTTCATTATGGCTACTCCCGATGGCTTCAATACCATGGTAGGTGACCGCGGCGGACGACTCTCCGGAGGTCAGCGTCAGCGTATAAGTATTGCGAGAGCCGTCTTGAAGAATCCTCCGATACTTATACTTGATGAGGCCACTTCTGCTCTCGACACCGAGAGCGAGCGACTTGTGCAGGAAGCACTTGAGCGACTGATGCGCGACCGCACGACGCTTGTTGTGGCCCATCGGTTATCGACAATAGCTAATGCCGACCTTATCTGTGTGATGCACGACGGACGCATAGTGGAGCGAGGCACTCACGACGAGCTGATAGCGCTCAACGGCCATTACCGCCGTCTTGTGGAGATGCAGCAAGTGTGATCCTCACATAGTCAGATAATCACCGTAGCCGGATAATCTTGTCGGCAGCCAATATAACATATTCGAAAACATCCATATCCCGAAAATAATGAGAAAGATAGTAGTATTCACTTCCGGAGATGCCGCAGCTGCAGAGCGGCTTATAACTTTATTCAACGAAGGCAACCGTATCCGGGTGGAGGCGGTAGTGACAGATGGCGACGCCGAATCCTTACGTGAACGATTCCATGAAGAGGGGGTGGAGGTGATTGGTGTCACACCCGAGTGTGCGCCGGATGAATTGGCACAGATTGGGGAAACTCTCGAATCCCGAGGCGTGGAGATATATGCTTTCGAGAATTATGACGGTCTTATGTCCGGATGGGTAACAGATCACCCTCACACACGTTTATTGCTGTTGTCTACCCCCCAGGAAGCTCCCCGCGAGGTTGTGGCGGCGTTGG
>CAMWZE010000456.1 GCA_947178685.1 uncultured Porphyromonadaceae bacterium | reverse complement strand
GTTATTATGCGCCCCTATGCCCCGACACCATAGCCACCGCCCGCCACCCCGGGATGTTTTCGGCCGCTTTGAAATATGAGAATTTCTACGGCTGCCAGTTCCATCCCGAGAAGAGTGGTGATATAGGTGAAAAAATCCTTGCCAACTTTCTCTCCCTCTGATTTCTGTTATTGATCTGATTCCGGAATATGATTGAAATAATACCCGCCATAGATATCATCGACGGTAAATGTGTGCGTCTCTCGCAAGGCGACTATGGACAGAAAACCGTCTACTCCACCACTCCGTTGGAGATGGCCCGCCTCTACGCTGAGCACGGTGTAAAACGTCTCCATTTGGTTGATCTTGATGGTGCCAAGGCATCACATCCATGCAATCTCACCTCTCTGCGTGAAATAGCTTCCGAGCAACTTCTCGCAATTGAATGGGGAGGTGGAATCAAAAGTCGTGAACATCTCGATGAAGTTTTCAAAGCCGGTGCCGATTATGCCATAATCGGAAGTCTCGCCGTGAAGCAACCGGAGCTTATGGAGGAATGGCTTAAGGAATTCGGTGGAGAGAAGATTATTCTCGGGGCTGATCTCCGCGATGGAAAAGTATCCGTAAACGGATGGCTGGAAGATTCCGAACTCACTATCGACGATATCATCAGCCGCTTCATACCGTTCGGGTTGAAGGAAGCGATAGTGACCGATATATCGAAAGACGGTATGCTTGCCGGCCCCAATGTTGAACTTTATAAGGGTCTGCAAAACCGGTTTCCCGAAATTACCTTCACAGTCTCCGGAGGTATCTCCGGAATAGACGATATCCGTTCTCTCAACTCCCTCGGACTGCCAAGGGTAATTGTAGGAAAAGCTATTTACGAGAATCGTATATCGCTTTCCGATCTAAGGGAATTTACCTCTAAATCCTAAAACTCTCAACTCAAAACCAGATAATAATGCCTGCAAAAAGAATAATTCCGTGTCTTGACGTAAAGGGGGGACGCACTGTAAAAGGTATCAATTTCGAAGGTCTTGCTGATGTTGGCGACCCTGTGGAACTTGGCGCACGCTACGCTGCTGAAGGGGCCGATGAATTGGTTTACCTTGATATCAGTGCATCAAAGGAAGATCGAGCCACTTTCACCGACCTTGTGACACGTATTGCTGAAAGAATCAACATCCCCTTCACAGTTGGCGGGGGCATCTCCTCAATAGAAGACGCTGCCCGTCTCCTGGAGGCCGGAGCCGACAAGATCACCATCAACAGCGCGGCGGTTGCCAATCCTGCTCTCATCACAGAAATCTCCAACCGCTACGGACGCCAGTTTGTGGTGGTTGCCATTGATGCAAAGAAAGTCGACGGTCAATGGAGAGTCACAACCCATGGAGGATCGCGCCTCACCGATCGGGAACTATTCTCTTGGGCCAAGGAGGTAGAGAGCCGGGGAGCCGGAGAGATTATGTTCACTTCGATGGACCATGACGGCACTCGCAATGGCTATCCATGTGACACATTCGCCCGCCTATGCTCAGAACTTTCCATCCCGGTGATAGCTTCGGGGGGTGCCGGAAATGCACAAGATATCGTAAAGGTACTCACAGATGGACGCGCTGATGCGGCACTTGCGGCCAGCATATTCCATTATGGCGACACTACTGTCAATTCCCTCAAGCAGACTCTTGCTTCCGAGGGAATCGAAGTGCGTCTTATCCTTTAATCAAAAAACAATTACAAATGGTGGATAAAAAATTTGATAATATAACTTTCGACTCCCTGCATCTTGATAAATGTGCCGACGGTCTTGTGCCGGCCATTATTCAAGACGCAGTGTCACTAAAAGTGCTCATGTTGGGCTATATGAACAAGGAGGCGTTCGACAAGACTATCGCCACGGGGAAAGTCACCTTCTACAGTCGTACACGCCAAACCCTCTGGACTAAAGGGGAAACCTCCGGACATTTCCTCAATCTCGTGGATATGTACGTAGACTGCGACCGCGACACGCTGCTGATAAAGGCTAATCCGATTGGCCCTACATGTCATCGCGGCACTGAAGCGTGCTTCGACACCCCCTCGCAAGAGGGCTTCATCCGCAAGCTTTCAGAGCTTATACAGACCCGTCACAAGGAGATGCCCGAAAACTCCTACACCACCCGTCTGTTCATAAAAGGGGTGAAGAAGATTGCCCAGAAAGTGGGTGAAGAGGCTGTTGAATCAGCTATAGAGGCTGTTGACGGCAACCGTTCACGTTTCATCTATGAGGCAGCCGATCTGATGTATCACTATCTCGTGCTCCTTGAACAGATGGGTGTAGACATCAACGACATTGAAAGCGAGCTGCAGTTCCGACATTCCTGAAACCCTCTATTGCACCGACTCTCTCCTCTCCCCTCCTCCTCTTCTATTCTCCAATTCTCCTCCTCTCCGGCTCTCTCCTAATTATCAATCCGGATATTACACTCTCCTATCACCCCTCTCTTATGAAAGGCTCATCTACATACTGATATCGAAAACTAACCTATATTTAAATGAGAAAAAATTTCTTCCTCTCCTCTTTTTTCATGTCGTGTCTGATTATTATGACACTTCAATTTTCAAGTTGCCAAAATGAACATCCGGAATCGGGCAACGTGGAAATTATAGACTAATTTTCCGGACCTTATTGTAAATTTATACTAGGTCAAGAAACCGAAGGGCTCGACCTTCATGACATCCGTCTGCTTATTCAGTC
>CAMWZE010000455.1 GCA_947178685.1 uncultured Porphyromonadaceae bacterium | reverse complement strand
ACTGACGAGACTGTGCGCAAGGCCGGACAAGGTTATATCTTCACCTGCGCTGCCGAGGGACGTAGCTCTGTAGACTTCATAATACCCAAGTCGAACGGTACAGGTAACAGCTATTTTGCCAATGATGCCATAAAGACTGATCTCTCGAACTATCCCTCCGAGTTTGCTCATAATGCTTCCTGGAACCTCGTGGGTAACACTTACCCTGCATACCTCAACATCAAGGGTGTGAAATTCGATGCTCCTGTCACTATCTGGAACGGCAATACATATGAGGCTTACTCTCCGATAGATGATGACATGGCTCTCGAGCCTTTCCAGGCATTCTTCGTGCAGCGTCAGGATGTGGATGGCGGTGATGCACTCACCCTTAATCCGGCAGCCCGTGCCCACAGTCGCGAGGCCGCTCTTGCTCTCGAGTTTGCGGAGTCTCAGACCCGGAGTGCATCTACAGCTGATCGTTCACTCTTCAATATTCATATAAAAGGTGAGGCAGGTGCCGACCGCACCCGTATCGTGCTCAACGAAGAGGCTTCATTCGCCTATGAGAGCAACCGCGACGCCTCCAAGTTCATGAGCTCGGAGGAGAGCGTTCCTCAGATTTTTGTCAACAACGGCAACGTACGTATGTCCATCAACGAGTCGCCCGTAGGTGAGGGTCTCTTCACTATCGGTGCACGTATCGGCAAGAAGGGTACTTACACCATCTCACTCGATTCCCGTGACGCTCTCGGTTATGAGGTGATCCTCACAGACAATGTGACAGGTGTGTCGGCAAATCTCAAGAGCGAGACTTATACATTCGAGGCTGATGCCTCAACCGATGATCAGCGTTTCACTGTCCACTTCAACAAGCTTTCCGGTGTGGATGCAGTAGAAGCTGACGGCATCAATGTAAATGTAGAGGGCAACACTCTCAATGTAGTTTCCGACGAGGCTATCGAGATTATGGTTGTCACACTCGACGGCAAGACCGTAGCTTCAGAGAAGAACGCATCTCTCAGTCTCACCCTCGAAAGCGGCATCTACGTCGTGAAGGCCGGCAATACCGTGACTAAGGTTAACGTTGGCAAGTGATTATAAATTACCGGTTCAAACTAACAGAAAACAACGATGAGAAGAATATTTTCAATTCTGCTCGCGCTGACAGTGGTCTTGGGTATCAGGGCACAGGGTGGAAGTGGTGTCGGTTTCGACCCCACTAACCCCCCAGATCCTCAGACCGGCTACCGGCTTACGGTGAAGACGGCTCCGGAAGGGGCCGGCTCCACCACGCCGCAGCGAGCGATATATTCAGAGGAGGGCCAATCGGTTTGGTGTTCGGTTGATGCACGACTGGGCTATGAGTTCCGGGCGTGGATGGTGGGAGATTCGGTAGTCTCCACCCGACGTAATTTCTACTTCACGATGCCAGACCATAATGAGGTGCTTACTGCATGGTTCGATAAGGTGGATTTCAATCCGGCCAATCCGGGTGATCCTTATCTGGACGGCTATTCACATAAGGTGAGCGTGTATTCCTCCCCCTCTATGGGTGGATATGTCAATAATAACAGTTTCATCCTGACAGAGGGACAGGAGACTACCCTCACCGCTTATCCTTACTCCAACTACAAATTCTCATGCTGGAAACAGGATGGTAAGATCATCTCGACCGATCGCAATCTCCCTGTGAAGATGGGGGGTGAGAATCTCGAGTTTACCGCTCAGTTCGTATTCGATCCCGAGAATCCGGCTGAACCGTGGCCCAATTCTTGGAATGAGGCTACCGGAGAACTCATCATCGACCACTTTGAAAAGGGGTATCTCTGGTCGGCCATTTATCAACTTGTCGAGGATAATTATGAGAGCGTAGCCCGACTCGTGGTGATCGGAGAGATGAACTCGTATGATTTAGGAGTGGTGAGCAACCTGAGTGGCCTTACCGAGGCGGATTTCAGTCGTACATCCGGTTATACGTATGTCCCCTCTTGGATTTTCAGCAACTGTCAGGCTCTCTCGAAACTCATGCTTCCGGCATCCATCAACGAGATTCATGACTACGCTTTCTATAATTGCGAGAATCTTTCGGAACTCGTGATGTATGCAGCCATGCCACCGGCGGTTTGGTATGATGCTTTCTATGGAGTGCCCGCCAATATGGTGGTGAAGGTATACTCAAATTCGGTCGACCTCTACAGCAACACCGATCCCTGGAGCAATTACCGCATCATGACTATAGATGAAGATTCAACCGCCCTTATGGTGACTCTTCCGGCAGATGCTCTCGATGGCCGTTATGCCAACGCTTCGTTGCAGCTCAACAATCTCTCTACGGGACAGAGCCAGCGACTCATCATCACAGGCAGCCGTGTGAAGTATCTTTTCGGCAACCTTATCCCGGATTTGAAGTACAGCCTCTATGTGCTTTCACCCGGAGGACAGGTGATCGGCAAGTATCTTGATTTCGAGATGCCGCAGGAGGGTATGGACTATGTGTTCGACAGTCTGCTTCAGCTTCAGGAGGTGAAACTCTCGCTCATCACCCCGGAGGGTAATGATGTGGCTGACGAGGCATCGATAACCTGGTTTGACGAGAAACATGACTTCCTCGGCGTGGGTTCTGCATTGCCGGGACAGGTGGAGGGCTACAACTTGAGTTACGAGATCTCTCTGCCCAACGATCTCGGCACGCAATATCAGTGGCCTGCCGACGGCACATGGAGTGTGAAGGAGAGTGAC
>CAMWZE010000454.1 GCA_947178685.1 uncultured Porphyromonadaceae bacterium | reverse complement strand
CATATAAAGCGGGCAGGGAAGGTGGGCAGAGTCTGGCGTGGCTTTCTTGCGACACAACGCTTATAAAACCGAAAGCTCTGAAAAATAAGAAGGTTGGCAGGCCTCTTGTGGTGCGTAATCTTTCCAACGATTCTCTCCGTGTCATAAATTGTGTGAGCGACTACGGCTTCTCCCGCAATGGCGATCATCTCTCTTTCAATCTTAAGAAATCAGACACCGACACACTTGCTACAAACGGCGTGGGTGTGCTCGACCTGCATAGCTTCTCCTACACGCTGATAGATCGCGACAAGGAGTTTTATACTCTCCCGGTGTTTAATGAAGATGCCTCTCAAGTGGCTTATATAGCTTCTCTCGACACCATGAAGACCGGTACAAAGCGGGCATCCCTCTATCTGTCGGATATTAAATCCGGCAATCATGATCCGCGCGAGATCAAGATTGACCACTTCAAGACGGAAGATAAGAGGGGCGAGGAACTCCTCCTCAATCAGTATTCCCAGCCGAAGTTCTCCTACAATGGCAAGCGGCTTATTGTGGGTGTGGCTCCATATGTGGCTCCTGACGACACGACAATCGTAAGCTTTGAGAGTCCCACTCTCGACATATGGCGTTGGGACGCTCCCTACACGCCTCCGCAGGAGAATGAGCGGAAAAAGGATCTGAGGGAGCAGACGTTCCCGGTGGCTGTAGACCTTGCAAGCGGCCGTCAGGTGCTCGTTACATCCAATCCTTTTGCGAGGGTGATGCCGGCCAACCGCTGGGATGCCGATTGGGTGCTCATCTCCGACCATTCGGATCATGGCCGTGAGCGCCAGTGGGATTACCAATATCCCGTAAGTCTGCGTCTCAAGAATATCTCTACAGGCGAGACACGTGATATTGCCACTGTTCCCAATGAACTCTGCCGAATCTCCCCGATGGGTAAATATGTGGTATGGTATGCCGACCGTCAATATTTTTCCTACGATGTGGCCACCGGTGCCATTCATGAGATAAGCACCAAGGTGCCTTACCCTTTATGGATGGAGGATCAGGATACGCCGGGTCATCTCCGCGACCCATATGGAATAATGGGTTGGAGCGAGAATGATGGCCGTATGATGATCTACGATAAATATGATGTATGGAGCCTTGATCCGAAGGGTGAGGCCGAGCCCCTGTGTCTTACTGCCGGAGAGGGTCGGAAAACAGATATGCGTATACGTAATATTCAGACCGATCCCGATTTCCGCTTCTTCAAGAATAACGAGCGTCTCGTGATGTCGCTTTTTAATTATAAGGATAAGCGCAATGGTCTCGCCTCCATGACCTACACCGGAAAGGCAGTTGCTCCCAAAGTGGATTTCCTTGACGAGTATACATTCACTCAGCTTGCCAAGGCTAAAGATGCACCGGAGTATAGCTGGATCCAGGGCAATTTCCACACCTCTCCCAATGTCTATGTGTCGGCAGGGCTCAACCCGTCGAAGACGGTGAGGGTGAGTGATTCCAATCCTCAGATGGCCGATTACAGCTGGGGCAAGGCTCAGCTCTTTACATGGTATACTTATCAGGGCCATCCGGCGGAGGGTGTGCTCTATCTTCCCGACGACTTCGACCCGGATAAGTCTTATCCGATGATCTCCTACTTCTATGAGACATATACAGAGGATCTTTACCGTCACTACGACATGGAGCCCTCATGGAGCTGGATCAACTTCCCCTTCTATGTGAGCCGGGGATATGTGATTTTCGTGCCCGACATTCATTATTCACCCGGCATCCCCGGAGAAAACGCATATGATTACGTATGCTCCGGAGTAGAGGCGGTGTGCAAGGCCTATCCGAATGTCGACAAGAAGCGAGTGGGAATCGACGGACAGAGCTGGGGTGGCTATCAGACGGCATTTCTCGTGACACGCACCGATATGTTTGCCTGTGCCGGGTCGGGTGCGCCTGTTGCCAACATGACCTCTGCATTCGGCGGCATCCGCTGGGGCACGGGAGATTCCCGTCAGGCTCAGTATGAGGTAGGTCAGAGCCGCATCGGTCGTAACCTCTGGGAGGCTCCTGAATTGTATATAGCCAATTCGCCGGTGTTCCATGCCGACAGGGTGCAGACTCCGCTCCTCATCATGGCTAATGATGCCGATGGTGCAGTGCCCTGGTATCAAGGTATCGAGATGTTCATGGCTCTCCGTCGTCTTGGTAAGCCGGTGTGGATGCTCCAGTATAATGGAGAGGCCCACAACCTTAAGGAGCGTCGCAACCGAAAAGATATCACAAAACGTCTTCAGCAATTCTTCGATCATTATCTGAAGGGAGATCCGATGCCACGCTGGATGGAAGAGGGTATACCTGCCATCCGTAAGGGTCAGGATTTCGGCTACTGATAAACATATACTGCATTGAATCTTAACAGAGAGATACTGAGGCTGAGCGTGCCGGCAATTGTGAGTAATATCACGGTGCCGCTGCTCGGCCTCTGTGACACTGCCATATCGGGCCATATGGGCTCGGAAGTTTACCTTGCGGCTATAGGTATAGGCTCGACAATGCTCAGTGTGATTGTCGGGCTCCTCGTGTTTCTGCGCATGGGCACTACCGGACTCACGGCTACGGCCTTCGGAGCCGGCGACGAGAGAATGGTGGAGAAGGTGTTCTCCCGCGCTTTCCTGTTGGGTCTCGGGCTCGGTGTGTTGCTCGTGGCGTTGCGTGTGCCGGTTATGGATCTTATGC
>CAMWZE010000453.1 GCA_947178685.1 uncultured Porphyromonadaceae bacterium | reverse complement strand
GATATGGCCTCATGCTTCTCGGTGTCGAATGTGTCGTCGGCAGGATCCATCTCCTTCACGCCGTTTTGCTGAAGGAACTTCTGGAGCTTCTGATAGATGAGGTTCATTCCCTCCTTCATAGCCGCGCTGTCATCGCTGGTCTCTGAAGCCTTGATGGCACGCTCAAAATCGTCCATAATAGGGAGAATACCCTTCAGGACGCTCTCGCCGCCATTCTTGATAAGCTCACTTTTCTCCTTGAGAGTGCGCTTGCGGAAATTGTCGAAGTCGGCCATAAGAAAGAGGTATTCCTTCTTCTCCTTCTCAACCTGAGACTCAAGATCCAACACCTTTTTCTCAAGGATAGTGACCTCATCCTCTGTTTCCGCATCCTCAATCCTGGCGCCATCCTGCACCTCTTCAGCCCTTGATTCCTCATCACGGGCAATTGTCATATCTTCCTCTTCGGGGTTTGATGCCCCGTAGTTCTCTTTATAAAAGTTATCTTTATTATTTTCCATAATGGATATTGTTTGGTTTTACTATATTCAAATATCAAGCCAAATTATGTTAAAACCGACCGGAATTTTCAAGATCGCAGTCTTTACCGTCTGTTTATACCGCCGGGTGAGGGGCAGTATGATTAAAGACAGTGTCTATATAACACAACTCTCTATAATTTGAAC
Organism: uncultured Porphyromonadaceae bacterium; assembly: GCA_947178685.1. The sequence goes on along the minus strand of CAMWZE010000453.1, from coordinate 2,057 downwards.
AACCAAACCTCCTCATAGGTTGAGCGAAAAGCGTCAGAAGCCGCTCTTGCAACCTCTCCGTCGCTGAAAATGCCATAAAGAGAGCTGCCGCTGCCGGTCATGGAAGCGTAGACTGCTCCATGCGCATATAAATCATCCTTAAGCTTACCAAGCTCGGGATGAAGCGGGAAAATCGTAGACTCGAAATCATTCACCACCTTACCTCGCCATTGGTCGAGTGGAAGATAATGCAGAAACCGTAGATCAAATTCCGGTTTATGGGGTTTGATGCCTCCGAAGGCCTCCTTTGTGGAGACGTAGACAGGGGGCTTAACCAAAAGCAGCCAATTACCCTTGAGATCTATATCTACCGGGCTCAACTCCTCCCCTATCCCCTCGGCAAAAGCGGGGGTATTAAGAAGGAAGAAGGGACAGTCGGCACCCAACTTTCGGGCCATACGGGCCAATTCGGTGCGTGTGAATGGTTCTCCAAGCAGTTCGTTGAGCGAGACGAGGGTGAACGTGGCGTCGGCACTTCCACCTCCGAGGCCGGCTCCGTCGGGAAGGTGTTTGTCAAGGATAATGTTAAAGAGCCCCTGTTCTCCTTCAGGTCCTAATTTCTCATAATAGGAATGAAGAAACACAGTGGCAGCCTTCACCACAAGATTCTTCTGCGGATCGCAGTCAAGCCTACGACCCATAAGCTGGAAGCGGCAGCCCGCCTGTCGGCCTCTCTCCAGGTTCATCTCAAGTATATCATCGAAAGGTTCCGGTTGCTGGGGCATGCCACTCTCTATACCCACAGGAAAGAATACTGTCTCAATGTCATGGTAGCCATCTTCACGCTTGGCAACCACATTGAGTCCGATGTTTATCTTGGCGTTTACAAATTTTATCATAACTAAGTTTTAAGTATTTTTAAAGTTGGTGCATTCCGAATTCCGAATCCCAAATCCCAAATTCCAAATCCCGAATCCCGAATCCCGAATTCCAAATCCCGAATCCCGAATCCCGAGATTATGCATTATGAATTATGAATTATGCATTATGAATTACGAATTATGCCGTTGTGCCGAATCTCCAGATGCCGGCAAGTATCGCTCCCCTCAGGGTGAGATAACTAAGAAACGCACTCCACAACATATTGTTGTCCGGCACACCTATAAACAGTCCCTCCGAGCCTATCCGGAGGAATGCCATAATATAGAAAACTGCTGAGGCTGCCAATGTAGCAAGCATCATCTTGTCGGTTTTGGTTATACCCACAAAGAAACCATCGTAGATGAAAGCCCATGCTGAGAGGAGTGGCAACATTGTAAGCCATAATCTCATTGACGCTACCCCCTCACGCACATTCTCCGTATCGGTAAGAAGCGACGTGACGACTCCCGAGCCAAAGGTATAGAGCAACGAGAAAAGCACAGCCACACCTAATGTCCAGCGCAACAACGCCCGGACACTCTTATGGAGCCTTTCTCTATCGCCGGCACCGGAAAAGCGACCTGTAAGCGCCTCTGCGCTGAAGGCAAATCCATCCATGAAATAGGAGAAGAAGATGAAGAACTGTATCATCACTACATTCACGGCAAGCGTAAGGGCACCCATGCGCGCTCCGGCAGATGTGACTCCCATACTGACACACATGATACAGGCCGACCGTAGAAAGAGTGCGGAGTTGACACTGAAGAATTTCGACATCCCCCCACCCTTGAATATATCGCGGAGAGGACCGAACAACGGTTTACCCTTCCGGAACGATACCGCCCACACGAGCGCAACGACAAGGCCGATCCAGTTGGAGACTGCCGTGCCCCATGCCACACCTGTGAAACCGATAGACGTATGAAATACGAGCAGATAGCTCAACACGATGTTGATGACATTCATGATTATGGCTATGGCCATAGGCGCCGCAGTAGACTGCATCCCTACAAACCAGCCGCTCACCGACATGACGGCAAACATGGCCGGCATACCCCATACCCTGACGGTGAAATAGCTCTCGGCATAACTGCGTACCTCCTGATCCGGACCAATGATGGCAAGCATAAGATCCATAACCGGCCCACGCAACGCCA
>CAMWZE010000452.1 GCA_947178685.1 uncultured Porphyromonadaceae bacterium | reverse complement strand
GTGTAACACCGCAACAATTCACGCTACCACTACACCAACAGTTTGAAATAGCCCGGAATAAAGGCTGGAGCGACGATCCCGATGATCCGGGAGGTGCTACCATGATTGACATAACGCTCGCGACCTATTCAGCTTACCGCAAGAGAAAGGGCTTCAAATCTACATCAAAGAATGATTTGAAATCCATTTGTTTCGATGAATGGCAAGAGATTCTTAAAACGCATTTCTGGGATCTTTGGAGGGCTGACCAAATCAACTCTCAAGGCATTGCCCATTTACTTGTTGACTGGGGATGGGCTTCCGGGCCTAAGGCAATCCGGTCTGCCCAAAAGATAATCGGTGTAAAAGCAGACGGCGTTGTGGGAGCTCTGACTCTCTCCGCAATCAATAAAAGTAATGACCGGGAGCTCTTTGAACAGATCCGGCACGCCCGGGAACTATATTACCGGCAATGTAAAGGTGCGTGGAAATACCTCAACGGCTGGCTGCGACGTCTTAACGCAATACAACCCGACGGCTCATTCTCCATCTGACACATCTGCTCTCCATGTCTATGTGTATGTACCGCGTATAATTATATCGTTAAGACCGGCCTTTTTGGCCTGAGAGTGCTGATGTTCCCGAGGAATATAGAATTTTCTACCATCCTTGATCAGGTATGAGCCTGTCTGATGGAAAGTAAAGGGCACTTTGGCTTCATTACATTGTCTGTGCATATCCAACACCCAATCATAATCAAGAGGTCGCGCATATTTTCCCGATTCTCCACCTACCGACACCTCCTCTATAAGCCGGGGGTCAAGATATCTTCTAAGATCAATCCGTTCTATCATGGGGGCCACCACCACGAGCCGATGTTTAATAGGCAAGTTGAGGAATATCGGCATACGGAAATCGGCCCGGTCCTGATTCTCGACAGTGCAACCTATAGCCACATGCTCATAGCCATCCTCCCAGTCATATGGAAGACATTTTTTCAATCGCTCTATCCGTTTGGTGAAGAAAAAGAATGTGCAGTCCTTCCTTTGACGTATCATGTCCCATATGGCACCGCGCCACTCATCGGCCTCCTCTATGAGAAAATCGGAAGTGAAACAAAGAGCAAATTCAGTACCGGAGGGGAATTTCCAATTCTTCTTCCGGTCGCGCTTTATCGGCATGTGAAAGGATGTGGTAAGCCTCACCTCATCTGAAGGAATATCCGTACCGAAAGCAGCATCCTCCCGGTAAACATAGCAATGCTTGCAACCGGCACTTATCTTATGGCATCCGTGCCATGGGTTCCACATCGGCATAATCAGCTAACTTGTCTAATATCCATGAAAATTAAGGAAATGGGGAATGTGGCAAGACACGATATCTTACCACATTCCCCATTTTATTTAGTTTCTCAATTACTTGCTCTCGTTTTCATTAATCGGCAAGGAGCGATCGAATGAAGGAACGTCAGCACGGTATTTTGCCTCCCAGCCGAGGGCAGAAGCACCAAGCACTGCGGCATCGCTCTCCTTAAGTTCGGAGAGGATAATCTTAGTCTTACCCTTGAAGATGGGGAAAAGATTCTTCTCGAATGCATCCTTGAGAGGACGCATCAGGAGGTCACCGCTCTTGGCAAGACCGCCAAACAGGATGATGGCCTGAGGACTGGAGAAGGCTACCATATCAGCCAAAGCCTGACCAAGGATTGTACCGGTGTATTCGAAGATATCTTTGGCGAGCTGATCGCCGGCTACCGCAGCATCGTATACATCTTTAGAGGTGATATCCTCTATGGGAAGATTACGAAGTGTGGAGGGCTCATTACGCACCTCAAGGAACTCGCGTGCAGTGCGGGCAACACCTGTGGCGCTGCAGTATGCCTCAAGACATCCGGTTCTGCCACAACCGCAGATACGGCCGTTGTTTCGCTTCACTGTCAAGTGGCCAAGCTCGCCGGCAAATCCGTCGTGACCATATACTACCTGACCGTTTACCACGATACCGCTACCGACACCTGTGCCAAGCGTGATCATAATGAAGTCTTTCATACCACGGGCTGCGCCGTAAGTCATCTCGCCAAGGGCCGCTGCGTTGGCATCGTTAGTAATACCTACAGGTATACCGCCGAATGCCTTGCTAACCTTCTCTGCCAGAGGAATGATGGGGCCCCAAGGAAGGTTTGGCGGATTCTGGATCTCTCCGGTATAATAATTGGCATTAGGCGCACCGATACCAATACCATAGATCTTATCTTCTGCATCGTTTGCCTTGAGAAGACGCTCTACGCCGGCATGGAGCTCTGCTACATAATCATCGAAATTGGCATGCTTGCGGGTCTTGATTGAATCACTGGCAATTACGTGACCACGGGCATCTACTATGCCGAAAACTGTGTTGGTGCCACCTATATCGACACCTAATACATAAGGTTTGCTCATTTTGTCTATTTTATATTGGGTTAAAATTCCTATTTCCTGATTAATATCTGAGTCTTTCACAGGAGAGTGTGTGGAGATTCCATGGATAGACTTGAATTTTGTCAATCCTATTTAATAAACAAGCGGAATGACAACTTGATTACAAAGATAGACATTATTTTTAATCTTCACAACAAATTATAAGCTTTTATGACATTTTCACATTCAAATGCACGATTGGAATTCTTCGATTCAATACTTCCCAAGTCTTAGAGTTAACTATGTGAATAAAGAGAAACTGAAAACCTATGCTCACGCAATCCAACGA
>CAMWZE010000451.1 GCA_947178685.1 uncultured Porphyromonadaceae bacterium | reverse complement strand
CTTTAGCAAGCCACCTACCCTTTTTCGTTCTGCAAAGTTAAGCATAAATTTTCAATTCTACAATTTTTATGCCGATTTTTGATTTAATTGACATTAAATTTTTCAAAAAATTAGTAACTTTGTGGCTCATAGGCTCCGATATTGGCCATTTAGGCTCCTAAATGAATCATTTCGGTTGTCCGGGCTCCTGCTATTATACAATACGAAGGCGGAATTGATTTCGCCGCTTGTAACGTCAATATCGCCGCTCCAATACCCTCCCTCTGAGTGAAGAAGTGGCAGCCGCGGGACCTATACACTTTCATAACAATTGAATAAGTTTCTACATTGATATATATGAGCGACAGACTTTTTATTTTTGACACCACCCTGCGCGACGGCGAGCAAGTCCCCGGTTGCCAGTTGAACACTGTCGAGAAAATCGAAGTGGCTAAAGCCCTCGAAGAACTCGGCGTAGACGTCATCGAAGCCGGTTTCCCCGTTTCCTCTCCGGGCGACTTCAAATCGGTAGAGGAGATTTCAAAGGCCGTGACATGGCCTACAATTTGTGCCCTAACCCGTGCCGTGGAAAATGATATCCGCGTAGCCGCCGACGCACTAAAATATGCCAAACATAAGAGAATCCATACCGGTATCGGCACTTCCGACTCTCATATAAAATATAAATTCAACTCCACCCGCGAAGAGATTATTGAACGTGCCGTCAGAGCCGTTAAGTATGCAAAGTCTTTCGTTGAGGATGTGCAGTTCTATGCTGAAGACGCAGGCCGTACCGACAATGAATACCTCGCACGCGTAGTGGAGGCTGTCGTAAAGGCGGGAGCTACCGTAATCAACATACCCGACACCACCGGCTACTGCCTCCCCTGGGAGTTTGAGGCCAAGATCAAATATCTTATGGAGCATGTCGACGGCATCCATAATGTCACAATCGCGACCCACTGCCATAATGACCTCGGAATGGCAACCGCCAACACTATCAGTGGCGTGATGGGCGGTGCACGTCAGGCGGAAGTTACAATAAACGGTATCGGCGAACGTGCCGGCAACACATCTCTCGAGGAGGTGGTGATGACTCTGCGCTCTCATAAGGAGCTTGACATTGACACCAACATCAACGCTACAAAGATAACCGGCATCAGCAAACTCGTGTCGAGCCTTATGAACATGCCCGTACAGCCCAACAAGGCTATCGTGGGCCGAAACGCTTTCGCTCACTCTAGCGGCATACATCAGGATGGCGTGCTTAAGAACCGTGAGAGCTATGAGATTATCGATCCCAAGGATGTGGGTATCGACGAGAACTCTATCGTGCTTACCGCCCGTTCCGGACGCGCTGCCCTCAAGCATCGTCTTAATGTGCTCGGAATCGAGCTTGAGAAAGAAGCTCTCGACAAAGCTTATGAGAAATTCCTTCGCCTTGCCGACAAGAAGAAGGAGATCTCTGACGACGACGTGCTCATGCTTGCCGGCGAACACCGCGAGAACCATCGCATCAAGCTTGATTACCTTCAGGTTACTTCCGGTGTGGGGCTGCGTTCTGTGGCATCCATCGGCCTGCTTATTGCCGGCGAACGTTTCGAGGCCTGTGCTTCGGGCAACGGCCCGGTTGACGCCGCCATAAATGCCATCAAGATCATCATCCGCCGTCAGATGCTTGTGAAGGAGTTCCTCATCCAGGCTATCAGCAAGGGAAGCAACGATGTGGGTAAAGTGCATATGACCGTAGAATACGATGGCCAGCACTATTACGGTTTCTCCGCCAACACCGACATCATCGCCGCTTCGGCAGAGGCATTTATCGATGCCATCAATAAATTCCCGGTTTAACAATTAGTTTAACCCAAAACCTTTTAACTAAATAAATTCATGAAAAGAATCTTTGGAGCCCTCGCACTGACCGGTGCCCTTATTTTCTCCGCCTGCGGAGGAAACGGCAAGTCAGGACAGGCCGGTGACGTGGAGCGTGATTCCACATTCACAACTCTCAACCATCCTGAATGGAGCCGCAATGCAGTAATCTATGAGGTAAACCTGCGACAGTATTCCGATTCCGGTAATGTCACCTCTTTCGCACGCGAACTTCCGCGTCTCAAAGACCTCGGAGTTGACATCCTCTGGATGATGCCTATACATCCCATTAGCCAGAAAGACCGCAAGGGCACTCTCGGAAGCTACTATGCCGTGGCTGACTATACGGCGTTCAATCCGGAGTTTGGCACTGTGGAACAGTTCAAGGATATGGTAAAGCAGGCCCACGACCAGGGCATGAAAGTGATAATCGACTGGGTGCCCAACCACTCCGGCCGTGACAATAAGTGGGTGGCCCAACATCCCGATTGGTATGAGAAAGACTCTCTCGGCAACATGGTGGGAGTGTATGACTGGACCGATGTTTATTGCTTCGATTACTCCAACCCGGAGATGCGCAAGGGTATGATCGATGCCATGAAGTATTGGCTTACAGATGTTGACATCGATGGATTCCGTTGCGATGTGGCTATGGAGGTGCCCACCGATTTCTGGGATGAGGCTCGTCCACAGCTTGAGGCTGCTAAGCCGGGCATATTCATGCTCGCAGAGGCAACAAAGCCTGAGCTCCAGAAGAACGGTTTCGACATGGGTTACAACTGGCCTATGAAAGACCTCTTCAGTGAGATCGCCGCAACATCCGGTCAATACTCTTACAAAGGTGCCGACGGAAAGGGCAGGACATTCCCCGAG
>CAMWZE010000450.1 GCA_947178685.1 uncultured Porphyromonadaceae bacterium | reverse complement strand
AACCGGTGGATGAGCCTGCTGTTCTGAAGCCGTTGCGCCATAAGAGCAAAAAGACAGAAGCGGCGCGAAAGGCGGAGAAGAAAGCCGCCTCTACGGTTAGTGCTGTTCTGAATGCAGGTGACTATGTAAGGATGTCAAACGGGGGAGTGGTAGGTAAGATTCTCAGTATTTCCGGTAAGAAAGCTGAAGTGGCTTTCGGTGCGTTACGAACGATTGTTGAGCTCGATAAACTTCAGGCTGCCCAAAAGCCGAAGCAACAGGCCACAGCTACTGTAATGACGGTGTCAGCCTCCACTTCCAACGAAAGTAGAGAGCGACAGTTGAATTTCAGTAATGAGATTGATGTGAGAGGTATGCGAGCCGACGAAGCATTACAGGCAGTGACCTACTTTATGGATGATGCCGTGCAGTTTAATGCTCATCGTCTCAGAATCCTTCATGGCACGGGTCATGGAATCCTGAAGACCTTGATACGTCAGCAACTTAAGGCAAATCCAAATGTAGCAGATTTCCGTGATGAGGATGTCCGCTTTGGTGGAGCCGGCATTACAGTGGTAGATCTCGAATAATCCGGGATTTGTATAACCGAGGAATGTTAACTTTTAAACTAACAAACAGATGAAAAAGGTACTATTTCTGCTGTCAATGTTGTTTATCGCCATGGCAGCTGTGGCCCAGACTTCACAGAAAATTTATGATGAGACCTTGCATCCGGCCACTCAGATAAAGGAAGCCGTGTCAAAAGCCTCGAAAGAGAATAAATATGTAGTGGCTCAATTGGGTGGAAATTGGTGCAAATGGTGCATCCGTTTTGCCCGCTTTGTGGAGGGCGATCCGGAGATTAAGAGTCTGGTGGATGATAATTTTGAATTTATTCATGTGAATTATAATCCCCGTAATCCGGAAGCCGACAACAATAAGGATGCCACCGGCGAGGCATTGCGCATGTTGGGAAACCCCGTTCGTTTCGGTTATCCCGTGTTAGTGGTATTGGATTCAGATGGCAATGTAGTCCACATTCAGGATTCGAGCTTCCTCGAGTCGGGCGAAGGTTACGATAAGAAAAAGGTGTTACGCTTTTTCAATGCCTGGACTCCCGAGGCAGTGCGAGAGTCAAAAAAATAGGAATCTGTATTTACTTATAATTCGAGGGCGCACCGCAAAATCACTTTGCGATGCGCCCTCTTTCAGGATAGGAATCTTCTCAGTGAATATTAATTCTATGAGTTCAATACTGAGAATCAATAATATTGTATTTAACTACCTATTGGAGCGGTTGAGCACGGACAGTTCAGTCTGTAAGGCTTGCAGGAAGGATAGGCATTGCGCCATTCTTTGTGCAGACGAAAGCTGAGGTCTGTACTGCTTTTGCATGAGCTTCCTCAACCGACTTTCCTTTGAGGATAGAAGCTATGAAAGCCGCAGTAAACGAGTCGCCGGCTCCGACAGTGTCGGCAACCTCTACTTTGGGAGTGGGCTGGAAAGAAACTTTGCCCGGAGTGAAAACATAGCTACCGTTTACGCCACAAGTGAGAATGAGCATCTTCAGGTTGTATTTTCCAAGAAGGATCCAGCACTTATCCTGAAGATCAATTCCGGGGTAACCAAAGAGACGGCTTATAATAACCAGTTCCTCATCGTTTATCTTCAATACGTTGCAACGCTCCATAGAGTTGGTGAGGATCTCTTTGGTGTAGAAACCCTGACGGAGGTTAATGTCAAACACCACAAGATTATCATCAGATTTAGGCATTGCGTCCAGAAACTTATTGATAGTTTCGCGAGACACTACGTTGCGCTGTGCGAGTGAGCCGAAGCAGATGGCTTTGGTTTTCTTTGCGAGAGCCTCGATATCCTCAGAGAAGGGGATATTATCCCAAGCCACATTTTCCTTGATATCATACTGAGGCACGCCATTGTCGTCGAGTTCCACCTGCACTGTGCCGGTAGCGTAAGGCACCTTCGGGAGCTTGTGGTTTAGACCTTTGGAAGTGAAGTTATCTTCAATCTCTTTGCCAAGAGCATCATCGCCGATTGCACTGATAACACAGCTTGGAAGACCGAATTGAGACACATGGTATGCGAAGTTGGCGGGAGCACCGCCTATCTTTTTACCTTCGGGGAGGACATCCCATAGAGCCTCGCCCATTCCGATTACGATTTTTTCAGACATATTATATGGTTTTTAAAGTATTAAATCTTATGAAGTTGTTGATACTATGAGTGCTGGATTAAGATTTATGATTCGGAGACCTTATTTTCTGAAGGTCTCCGAATCCGTATGAAAGATCTGATACCTCCTATATTAAATAGCTACTTAGTATTAACACTTCAATCACGTTGCAGTTTATTTAATTGACGTTCATTAACTAAAACTGAAGGCAGATATGAAGAATACACTTCATTTCTCGGTTAACAGACGTTATGCTTTCTTAATCTGAGTCATGAAGTATAACAGGTAAAGCACACCAATGCTCATTACTCCTACTGCTCCTGCCACACCCATACCGCCTTGAGCGAAGCCCATGCAAAGAGGGAAAACCGTTCCACCGAATAGACCCATGATCATAAGACCGGAAACCTCATTTTTCTCTTTGGGCTGACGGTTGAGAGCCTGAGCGAAGACAATAGAGAAGATGTTTGAGTTGCCGAAGCCTATAAGAGCGATGCCGGCGAGCACGATAAACTGAGAAGTCGCGATGAAAAGGCAGATTACACCTAAGATCATGCAC
>CAMWZE010000449.1 GCA_947178685.1 uncultured Porphyromonadaceae bacterium | reverse complement strand
CAAATACATCAATGCTTACTCGTCAGTGTCACACTGCGGCATGGTGCTTTTCGCAATCCTCATGCTGAACACAACAGCGATGACAGGTGCTATTCTCCAGATGTTGTCCCACGGACTCATGACGGCTCTTTTCTTCGCCCTTATCGGTATGATCTACGGACGTACCCATACACGCGATATCCGTCAGATGGGAGGCTTGATGAAAATCATGCCTTATCTTGGAGTTTGCTATATGATTGCCGGTTTCGCTTCACTGGGTCTTCCCGGTCTTTCAGGCTTCGTTGCCGAGATGACAATTTTCTTCGGATCATTCCAGGACGCGGATCTTTTCCACCGTATCTTCGTCATAGCAGCAACCTGCTCAATCGTGATTACCGCGGTATATATCCTTCGAGTAGTAGGTAAGCTCCTTCTCGGACCTGTGCAGGATGAGCATCATCTCGCTCTCACAGACGCGACTTGGTTCGAGCGCTTCTCTACGGTGACCCTCATTGTCTGCATTGCCGGAATCGGCTGTTTCCCCAATTGGATCAACGAAACTATCCAGCATAGCTTCGCTCCGATTATCGCGGCGGTTCAGAGTGCAGCCCTTTAATAAATGTATTGAATAAAACAATCAGCAAAAATGGATTATTCACAGTTTGGATCAATGATACCGGAGCTTATCGTGCTTGGTATCTTCATGGTGGTCTTTTTATTCGACACATTTTCGGGTGAGAAGGGTAAAAAGATACTGACCCCCTTCGCGACAATACTTTTCCTGTTGGGCACGATAGCCATATGGCTCGTACCCGCTTCGGGAGAAGAGATTTTCGGAGGTATGTATGTCAACAACACAGCAACCAACGCAATAAAAGCAATCCTCAATGTAGGTGTGTTCATCGTCCTTCTCCAGAGTGCCAAATGGGTGCAAAGCGATGAGGTAGCGATAAGGAAAGGTGAGTTCTACGAGCTTTTGCTTGTTACGTTGTTCGGAATGTACCTTATGGTGTCGGCACGCCATTTCCTCCTTTTCATCATCGGTCTTGAATCAGCCTCACTTCCTCTGGCCGCTCTTGTGGCATTCAACAAACGCCACTATGAAAGCCACGAAGCCGCTATCAAGTATATCATGACAGCTGTCTTCTCCTCAGCAATCCTGTTGTCAGGTCTTTCTTTCGTGTATGCATTCAGCGGAGGTTCATTGTATTTTTCCGATATAGCACTCAATATCTATAGCGGGGAGATGAGCGGACTGCTTCTTGTTGCGCTTGCATTTGTTATTGCAGGCATCGGCTTCAAGCTTTCACTTGTTCCTTTCCACCTTTGGACCGCAGATGTATATGAGGGCGCACCCACAGCCATCACGAGCTATCTTTCGGTTGTTTCCAAAGGTGCAGCAGCGTTTGCCTTCTTCATCATCTTCGTTCAATGTTTCGGAGCTGTCTACAGTGATGCATGGGAATGGATGATGTATGGGGTGATTATCTTGACCATCACAGTCGGCAACCTGTTTGCAATACGTCAGAAGAACATGAAGCGATTCATGGCATTCTCCTCCATCTCACAGGCCGGGTATATCATGCTCGGCGCTATGGCGGCCGATAGTCTGGGTCTTGCTTCCATGATGTTCTACATTTTCGTATATGTGGTCAGCAACCTTGGTGCATTCGCGGTTATCTCAGCAATTGAAGACAACACAGGGAAACTCAGCATGGATGATTACAACGGTCTTCACAAGAGCAATCCGAAGCTTTCGTTCCTTATGACCTTGGCTATGTTCTCCCTTGCAGGTATCCCTCCGTTTGCCGGTTTCTTCTCAAAGATTCTCATCTTCACCTCGGTGACCGGAAGTGGGTCATGGGCTTTATATATGCTCGTGCTTATTGCGCTCATCAACACGATCATCTCCCTTTACTATTATTTGCTCGTGGTCAAAGCGATGTGGATAAGTCCGGAGGAGCCGAAAATCGAGAAATTTGAATCAGGCCGTTGCGAGAGAGTATCATATGTGCTCTGTGGAGCAGGCATCATCTTCTTCGGAATCGTGCCTTATATCTATCAGTATTGCTATGACGCAGTGCAGAATTCAGCAGACGTAATGGCATCGGTAATGCTCGTGATCTTCGGATAAGACGATTTCACAAAATAATACATACAAACAGAAAGCGCGTCTGGGATAACCCTGACGCGCTTTCTGTTTGTATGTAAACACTTTTTAAAGTCAGAAGACGTAACCTATTCCTAAATCGAAATAAGCACCGGAGCATTTTCTCATGGCTGAATATTTTCCTTGAATGGAGAGTTTTAGCGACTGGGTGAAATAAAGATCAAACCCTCCTCCGATATTAACTCCTCCTTGATTTACATGAGGCTCATCAACTGGACTCCAGGCATTGTAGGTGAAGCCGACAAGGGGATAAAACTTGAATCCACGCGCAACCCTGAAAGGGAAGTGGCAATCAATGCTTGCAGCGAATCCGGTTGTGTTGTCGTGGCGGAAAATATACCCTATTTCCGGAGCTATTCTAACCATAGGAATGAAAGAATATTGAAAATAGAGCTTACCGAAGCCTGCATGATTGTAGGTAGCGAAGCCCCCGCCTATGCCCACTGTCTTCTCATGAGAAGAGGCATAGGCATCTGCCGGAGCGAAAAAGGCTCCGGCGGTCATCATGAATGAGAGCAACGGAAGTAAAGTTTTTTTCATTGGAAAGTGTGAGTGTTTGTTATGGTATGAAGAAGAGTTCAAAAATATAAC
>CAMWZE010000448.1 GCA_947178685.1 uncultured Porphyromonadaceae bacterium | reverse complement strand
ATTCGCCGGAATTGCATCATGTCGATGATAAATGGTATATCTATTTTGAGGCTGCCGACGGGATCAATACCGACACTCAGCAGCTTTATGTGCTTGAAAATCCCGGAGGCGACCCTTTGGCCGGGGGGTGGAGTCTGCATGGACCGATTATTACGAATGCCGACTGGAATTTCGGCCTTCACCCGTCGGTTATAGAGGTAAAGGGGCGGCTGTATCTGTTATGGTCGGGTTGGCCCACACGCCGCACAGAGACCGAGACGCAATGCATCTATATAGCGGAGTTGGAGAATCCATGGACTTTGAAGTCGGAGAGGGTGCTAATATCGCGTCCGGAGTATGAGTGGGAACGCCAGTGGGTTAATCCTGACGGGAGTCGCACAGCATATCCTATATATGTAAATGAGAATCCCAATCCTATGATTTCGCCGGATGGGAAGAGGGTTGTAGTGGCTTATTCAGCGAGCGGGATATGGACCGACTACACAGCATTAGGACTACTGCATACATCTGTTGATTCGGATCTACTCGACTCTGCTTCATGGCATAAGGAACCGGAGCCGTTTTTCCGTGCGGATTCAGATTCAGGGATGTTCGGGATATCGAATGTGTCGATGGTCAGGAATCCCGAGGGTAATGGTTATCACGTGCTTTATCTGGTGAAGAAGCGTGATCCGGAGGGGGGATGGGTCACTAATTCAATCAGACACAAACTTATAGAATGGCCGGAAGGTGGGCTCCCGAGGTTTGGAAAACCTTAGGAGCCCACCTTCCGGCTTTTAATTTCACCGTTATAAATTCGGTGTTTATTCAGACGAGCTTTATTTTTGCTTTGATGTATATTCCTTGGGAAGTAAGCCGAATTTGGCTTTAAAGCATTTAGCGAAGTAGGAAGATGAGGAGAACCCCACGGCGGAAGCCACTTCAGAGCTGCGCATCCCTTCGGAGAGTAGCCGTGCGGCATGGTCGAGACGGTAGTTCTTCAGATAGTCTAATGGAGTAAGTCCTGTGATGGCTTTTATTCGCCGGTAGAATGTAGACCGGCTTATGTTCATACGGTCGGCCATGCTGTCGATAGAGAATTCGTCGTCAAAAATATTCTCCTCTATGCTTTGATTAAGATCACGCAGGAATTCCGCATCCATTTTGTTGATTAACGGCACTTCCTCTTCCTTCACGACCTCGGCTATAGGCATAGCTGATTTCATACGGGCGTGGAAGAGTTGGCGTGTGTGCAGGATATTGGCAATCTGAGCCCGCAATTGTTTCATAGAGAATGGTTTCTCAACGAATGCATCAGCTCCGGCTTCCATAGCCTCCTCTTTGGCTTCCCGCCCTGTCTTGGCCGTGAGCATTATGAAGGGTATGTAGGAGGTGGCGATGTCTCCTTTCACTTTACGGCAGAACTCGGCACCATCCATTCCGGGCATCATGAAGTCGCTTACAATTAAATCAATATCATTATTTCCGTTCAATATTTCGACGGCTTCTTCTGCATTGGCGGCTGTGATCACCCTGTCTTGTCCGGATAGGGCCTCGGCTACACCGGCGCGTAGTTCATCGTTATCTTCCACAAAAAGTATGTTTACTCCCATCTTATCTGCCGGACTTGCATCAGCCGTGGAGTCAGATTGAGATTGACTTTCGTCAGCTTTGGAAGTTGTGTTCTTAGGATAAGGTAAGGTGAGTCGGAAACAAGCACCGGAGGGAGTTTCAGACTCTGAGGAGGAATCAGATGAAGAGCAAACGGTGATGTCGCCGCCGTGGGCACGTGCAATCAGCCGGGCGTAGGCGAGACCGAGGCCCGTACCCAGGTCAGCCCCCACTCTGTCACCGGCAATCTGATAGTATGTGTCGAAGATGTGCTCACGCTCCTCTTCCGGAATACCGGGTCCGTCGTCGGCTATCATGAGAGATATGCCATCGGTATCTTCACTGAGAGTTACGTCAACCTTAGAGCTGCAGTATTTCAATGCGTTGCCGAGAATATTCATCACCACACGGTCGAGTTTTGATTGGTCTACAACCACCATGATCGGCTTGGCGGGGAGGTTGACGGAGAGCGATTTTTGCTGAGAGGCCATTGGCTCGGCAAAGCGGTGGCAGATCAAGTCAATCTGTGAGGTAAGGTCGGTGTCTTTCAGAGCCAGACGCACTTCACTGTCCTGGTCGGCCTTACGGAAGTCGAGTAGCTGATTGATAATGCCGAGGAGATAGTCGAGATTCCGGCGCATAGCCTTTATGAGCTTCATTTTCTCAGCTTCAGAAAGATTATTGTCGGCTGTAGCCTCGGCAAGATGCTCAAGCGGGAGATTAATGAGGGTCAGTGGAGTGCGTATCTCATGCACAAGATTTACGAAGAACCTCATTTTCGATTCATACGTCTCACGCTCCTTCTCAATCTGCATGGCTCGAATTTTCTCTTCGGTCTTACGCTTCATTCTCAGTTTCATATAGCGCACTGCTCCCAACACAATGAGAATGATGCATATTAAATATACAATCCAAGCCTGCCATGATAGATACCAAGGGGGGAGGATGTGTATGGTGAGACGCTTTACATCTTTCTCGTCGCCTGATTCCGGACGGAGGAGCAGAGGATAAGATCCTGGAGAGAGGTCGGTGAAAGTGGCCTTGTTGCCGAGTGCCGGAATCCAGGCCTTGTCGGTTCCGTCAATGCGGTACTGATATCTTACCTCCGGGATGTCGCTGGCGGCTGTAGCAGCAAAGTTTACAGTGAATGTATTGTCGGCATATGGG
>CAMWZE010000447.1 GCA_947178685.1 uncultured Porphyromonadaceae bacterium | reverse complement strand
TAATTATAGAGAGACAATTGGAGAAGACTTTTCATGGAGTCGCGCCGTTCGTAGTGTAGGGCAAGTTCACGTGCATATTCTCTGGTGAGGATCTTGGAGGAATCAGAATCCATTAAGTCTTCAAGACCAGGATCCAGGAGAACCCTGTAGGCGGCAATTTTATTCTCGAAGTCGGGAATCTTAAGAAGTTTTTTTGCAGCCTTGATTGCATCCTGTCGCTCTCCCCCTTTCAAATAAATTAGGGATGCCATGGATAAATAAAGGGATTTAGAAATGGAATCAACGAAGGGTTCAATCCTTTTGATCTTATCAACCGCTTCATCTATTTTTCCAAGTTCTGCCTCAGTATATGCTACCTGAGTAATTATTGAAATTGTGTCAGGAAGGGAGAGATCTACATATTTTTTTTCGGCATTATTTAGGGAGGAGATTGCCTGAGAGTATTTTTTCTGGTGGAGCTGTATATGACCCAATAACTCATAGAATCTGGCTTGTCTCAGTGTGTCATTCTTAGCTATTGCCAACTGAATCGCCTGTTGTGCAACCGAGTCAGCGCTTGAATAAAGAAATTGGACGGTAAGACTCCACGCCAAACCATATAACGCTCTAAATCTGAGTTGATCATATTTTTTATCCAAGGGGATCGCCTCAAGACTTTTTTCATGATAGTTGGTAGCCGTCGGATAATCCCCTAAATCAGAATATACTCTGGCTGCATAATGGAGTGCTTCGGGATAATATCCTCGTTTCCGGTGTTTCTCCTCATATTTTACTGACATCAGTATAAGGGAGTCGGATGTGTGGGGGATATACAACTTGTCATCCGCCTTTACTAAGAGAAGGGTGTGGAGGCTTCTGTCTCCCTCGTTGAGGGAGGAGGGCGACATGGAATCGAGTATCTGTTTTGCCTCAGTTATGGAATCGGGTTCATTCTCCAGCAAGTGAGATGCATGGATTAGGGTAGGGTTTTCGGATGTGGCTCGGCGGCATCCCCCAGAGAGCAGTATGAGAGACACAAAGAGGAGAATGTATGAGATTGCTTTAACCTTCATAGTTTTTTAGCAAAAATATTGCAGTCGTGCTTGTTTTGGTTGCAAAAATATAAAATAGTATTCAAAACAACAAATATTAAGCCGTGGCGGAGCCATCCCGGCACCGCCACGGCTATTCACATTCATTAACTACCTTGCTTGTATGTTTAGAACAACTATCATAGTCTCTCCATCTCCGCTTCCCCGGCTGTTCCTTCCTTATAACGTGACTTATGGACGTTAAACTGATAGGAGACAGTCAGACGCACTGCGCGCCGGTTGGAGATCCATTCCCCGGAGGTGATACTTTGGGATGTGTAGGATATGGCTTTAAGCAAACGGGAAGTATTGAATATATCATCCACCTTCAACTGAACATCCCAATGCTTCCCGAAAGATTTGCTGATTCCAAAATCCAGTCGCCAGTTACCGTTCAGATTACCAGCCTCCACATCTCCTGCGCTTGACCAATAGAAATTCAAGGTTGTTGAAAAAGACTCCGATATCTTGAAAAGGTTGTTGAAACTGATCCTTCCCATCGGATTTGTAAACCTCATCGGAGAACCACAGAAGTCAATCCTATAGTATTGAGGGTACAGCATTGCAGTAAATGAGGGGTAGTAGAAATTGGCAATAGCTCCCGGAGTCAGATCCACCACCGCACCATATTGCCGAAGAGGCCTTGGAGAATTTTCCTTATACTCCAAGATGATATCGGGATTTCCCTGATAAGGGATAGCATCGTTCATGATCTTGCCGGTAACATAGCTGTAATTGAGCGAAAGCATAATCCACTTCCACTTGCACGAGAGACTGTAGAAATTGAAATATGCCGGTTTCAGATACATGTTCCCGGCTTCATATAAGTTTGGATTCACGTATGTTATACGGTTTGTCAGCCAGGCATAGAGCGGCTTGTTGTACATTCTTGAATATGATGCCCTCAGCGTCACATTCTTCCATGGCACACGGACAGACAGGGAGGGGATTATCTCATGGTAATCGCGCCTTACCTTTTCTCCAACCCCGGCAGTCTCTTTATAGTCAGCCCAGGTGTATTCATATCTCACTCCCCCGAACAGGGACACAGTCCCAACCTTGCGGGAATATTCCGCGTATACCCCGAGATTGGACTCATCCATATGGGTGACATTATCGGGGATGATGTGTTCCTGATTTATAAACTCGCTGTGGATGTTGGTGTTGGTGATCTCGGTGCCCAGATAAAGTTTACCACCTCCCAAAGGATGTGACAAGTCTACTTTTCCAGCCAACAGACGGGTTCTGTTTTTAGAATCGCTCGTATAAGGAGATGAGAGACCGTTGGAATAATCATACATGCTGTTCAAGCAAGTGTGCGAACGGGAGAGAAGGAAATCAAAGTTTATGTCGGCTTTCCATCTCCCCCAGTTGGCAGCATAGAATGTATTCACACGGTGGCGCGGGGCGGAGGAGGAAATTGTCTTATTGACATTAGCTGAACTTACAAGCACGTTATCAACAAAGTTGGAAAAGAGACCGGATACCAAATTGGTGTGGCTTTTCTGGTATGTACCCTGATAATATGCTCCAAAGAGATGATCAGGAGTAGGAGAGTAGTTGAAACCAATCTTCCCTTTCCAGCTGTTG
Source organism: uncultured Porphyromonadaceae bacterium (assembly GCA_947178685.1). The sequence goes on along the minus strand of CAMWZE010000447.1, from coordinate 106 downwards.
GAATGGGATCTGTTTTGAATATCATTTTCAGACCTAAATGATGAAGATGGATAGAAGTATTCAGTAGAGGTAAGCGTTGCGCGTTTAGAATTGGAATGGGAGTAGT
>CAMWZE010000446.1 GCA_947178685.1 uncultured Porphyromonadaceae bacterium | reverse complement strand
CTTGCAGGGAGGTTTCCGGATAAGTCACACTTTGAAAAATAACTTAATCCTCGATATCGTTGAGGTCATACTTGGTGAAGTATTCGTCGCCCCGTATACGTTTGCTTACCTTGCCACGGGCACGTCCCCGGGCCTGTTTCTGCTTGAATTCCTCAAACGACTTCACCGCATAATGATTTATACGTATCACATCATGCTGTGGCTCACGGTCACGATGCGACACCTTTATTTTACGTCCGTGAGGGTCAGCCGCAATTCCATTGATGCGGGCTGCCTCATGGCATCCTATCATGCAATACACCCGTCTCGGATCAACAATGCTCTTCACATATCTGTTTAGCTCATGGTTAGGGAGAGAGTGACGTTTGAAGCGTTCCATCACACCCCCCGGTTCTCTCTTCTCCGCACCACCACTGCCATAACACAGCCAGTTGATCTCAACCACAGAGAAATCTTCCATCCTTTTTAGAAAATCAGTGATTGATTTGTCCTGTTGAGGCACGATAAATTCGTCAATGTCGATTATAGCAAGCCAACGTGTGTCGAAACGATGCTCCTCCATACACTTGTCATAAGTGGGGAGTTGCTGACTGTAGCCCTCCACATAGGTATAATCCACGAGTCCCGATTCTATGAAAGGGGCAAGCACTTCGCGAGTGTTGTCGGTGCTCTCATTGTCGTAGAGATAGAATTTCTCCACCCCCATTTTCTGATGCCATTCTATCCATTCTTTCAGATAAGGCCCCTCATTCTTGGCAATGGCACATATCGCAAGATAATATTCAGGCTTCGTATCCTTATGTTCCTTTATGCGGTGACGGAGCTTTATGGCATTCAGAAGTCCATAACGAAGCTTTCCCCTCCACTGGTTGCGAGTCATTTTATGAGGAATAATGCCGGCGATAATCTCAGCTGCTACTTTATTCATTGTTAAAGACATTGAAGGGTTAAAGTTCGAAACTCGACTTCTCGGGAAGAATGCTTTCAAATGCATCCCTTATCCGGCTCATCACCTCGTTGTAGTTTCGTATATGAATATTGTCGTTGAGGCATATAAGCGTATAGCTCTGGTCGTGGATGGCTTTTATGGCCTGCTTCGATTTGATCAGGAGGGGAAACATCTTGGTATCACAGTATGTGTTGTAAGGCTCGAAATTACCCTCGCATATCTGCCAGGTGCGGAATAACTCCTGGGTATAGTCCGACACATCACGAAAACGGTTGGCTGAGGTTTCTGTAAGCTCCTTGCTGGCAGCCTTCCACACCTTTTCGAAAGTAGACTTTAGATAGGGCTGGGCATTGTGAGGCGTACGCAATGTTATGAATTTCCCGTAGGGTTTGAGAAGGTAATTTTGTCTTGCCCTTGATCCGTAGCTTTTATCAAACCATTTGTCATGATCGCGTGCCATCACCTCCTTTTTATCGAAATGACGGTTAATGATACGGATATTGTTCTGCAACATCTTATACCATTGCGACCAAGACGGATTATAATGGAACGCGGCAATATCGCAGGGCAGGCCGTTTTTGAAGAAACGGGCCGGCGATACCGGACGTATGATATAGAAATCATCGTTGAAATAGACGAAATGTTCCGCCAGCCCGGGAATTCGATGGATATATCTTTCAATTACTCCCGAATTGTATGTGGGGAGAAATTCCGCCGGAATCACATCCTTATGGCTCACAAGATTCAGCTTGGGGTTGGATGTATCGAGCCAATCCGGTTTCTGATCACATGTGAGGAAATGAATTTTACGGACCCATGGCGCAAATTTCTCAACTCCGCGAAACCAGTATTTCAGAAAGCCGTAGTCTCTGAAACGAGCATCAGAGACACTGTTGCTTTCAGTGACTGCTTTCCCGGAATACTTTGAGAATTCCTTCTTCCATTTGGGATCGTTCATGTCTACCCATATAATCACAAAATCTATATCCATGGTAAGTCACATTAATTGATTACAAAACTTCGGCATTTCTAAAACGGCGGTGCGACCAAAGATAGCGCGAGGGGTCTCTCAGTATCATATGCTCGAGCATACGATAATACAGTCTGGTCAATTCATGTTCGGGAAGCGACTTGGGATCTTCGCTCATATTGATGAATCTGACTTCGTAATAACCTCGTTTCACCTTGTTTACGTCTACAAACCATGCAGACATATTGTAATGGCGGGCAATTTTCTCAGTGGCAGCCTGAGCCGGAGTCTTATGGTTGAGGAAAGGTAGGTAAAGCTGTATGTCTTTACGTCGGGGTGCCTGATCAGCGATAAACCCCACTATACACTCTTTATTTTCCGAAGCAAGATTCGTGACGAACCTTGCCGTCTGACGCATCTCCACGTTTGTCGCACCGTGCGATGCACGGGCCTCAAGCATCAGCTTGTCGACTGCCGGATCGCTCAGTTTATGGTATATCTGTGCTGCTACGGCTCCCTTGTAGAGATGGATCGGCATTGAGGAGATCCATTCCCAATTGAAGTAATGGCCTAAAAAGAGTGCGATCGACTTTCCGCCGCGCAACACTTCATTGACATCTTCAATATTGGTAAACTTCATTCGCTTGCTGATTTCCGCGTCGCTCATGCCCCCCATCTTTATGGTCTCCATGATATTGTCGATGAAATTGCGGTAGAAGGCCTTCTCAATCCGGCTGAGTTCTTCCTGTGTTTTCTCCGGGAATGATTCGGCAAGATTCTTGCGCACCACCTTGCGACGGTACTTTATTACATGATACAGCAGCGGGTAAAGAGCATCCGAAATGCCAT
>CAMWZE010000445.1 GCA_947178685.1 uncultured Porphyromonadaceae bacterium | reverse complement strand
GGCAAGAGCTATCCTGCTAAGGACAAGAGCCACCCTGCCGCTATCAGATCACAATGTTCACAATCTTACCCGGCACAACAATCACCTTCTTCGGTGTCTTGCCGCCAAGCCATTTCTCAGCCTCCGGAGCCGCGAGTGCCGCAGCCTCCACAGCCGCCTTGTCAGCATCCGCTGCCACATCAAGCATAAAGCGGGTCTTGCCATTGAAGCTTACCGGATACTTGATCACATCCTCCTTAAGGTTAGCCTCATCCCACTCCGGCCACTCGGCATCCACTACTGTAGTGTCATGGCCAAGACGATGCCACATCTCCTCGGCGATATGAGGAGTAAAGGGAGCAAGCAGACGGGTGAATATCTCCATAGCCTCCACGCTCTTCGACTTCTGCGAGGTAAGCTCATTGAGAGCCACCATGAATGCAGCCACCGAAGTATTGAACGAGAAATTCTCAATGTCGCCGGTCACCTTCTTTATAAGCTTGTGCATGGTCTTCAGCTCAGCCTTCGTCATAGGCTCACGCTTCGAGAGGTCGAGCTTATCGAAATGACCCCATAGCTTCTTGAGGAAACGGTTGGCACCGTCGATACCGTTGGTATCCCAAGGCTTCGACTGTTCGATCGGGCCAAGGAACATCTCATAAAGACGAAGCGTGTCGGCTCCATAGCGGTCAACGATATCATCCGGATTAACCACATTATACATTGACTTCGACATCTTCTCAACGGCGTAACCACACACATATTTGCCATCCTCAAGGATAAACTCGGCATCGGCAAATTCCGGACGCCACCCCTTGAAGCGGTCAAGGTCGAGCACATCGTTGCTCACCATATTGATATCCACACGTATCGGGGTGGTATCATACTGATCCTTGAGACCCTTGCTCACAAAAGTATTGGTATCCTTTATTCTGTATACGAAGTTACTGCGACCCTGGATCATACCCTGGTTCACGAGCTTCTTGAACGGCTCCGGCTCCACAACCTCACCGAGGTCGAAGAGGAACTTATTCCAGAAACGTGAGTAGATAAGGTGACCGGTGGCATGTTCAGCACCACCTACATAAAGGTCTACATTGCGCCAATACTCATCAGCCTCCTTGCTCACGAGAGCCTTGTCGTTGCGCGGGTCCATATAGCGCAGGTAATAAGCGCTCGAACCTGCGAAACCGGGCATAGTGCAAAGCTCGATGGGATAACCCTCGGGAGTCTTCCAGTTCTTGGCACGTCCCAACGGGGGTTCGCCTGTGGCTGTAGGGAGATAGGCGTCTACCTCCGGCAACCTCAGCGGAAGGACACTCTCATCCATAACATGGGCGATCCCATCCTTATAATATACAGGGAACGGTTCACCCCAGTAACGCTGACGAGAGAAGATAGCGTCGCGCAGACGATAGTTGGTCTTCACACGGCCTATACCTTTCTCCTCGATAAATTTCTTGGTCTTCGCGATAGCCTCCTTCACATCAAGTCCGTTGAGATCAAGCTCATCGTTAGCCGAATTGATCATCTTACCCTCCTTGGCATCGAAGCTCTCCTCACTCACGTCGGCACCCTCTATCAATGGTATGATCGGAAGATTGAAATGGCGTGCGAAAGCATAGTCGCGGGAGTCATGAGCCGGCACAGCCATGATGGCGCCCGTGCCATAACCCGCAAGCACATAGTCGCTCACCCAGATTGGAATCTCCTTGCCGCTGATAGGGTTGCGTGCATAACTTCCGGTAAACACACCGCTCACGCGCTTGTCGATCTGGCGCTCACGCTCAGTCTTGTGGCTTACCTCAGACAGATACGCATCAACTGCCTCCCTCTGCTCCGGAGTCACAAGCATATCTACATATTTCGATTCCGGCGCGAGCACCATGAAGGTAACGCCGAAAGCCGTGTCGGCACGCGTGGTGAAGATCTCCAGACCGAAGTCTTTCCCTACCACAGGGAACACCATCTCAGCGCCCTCGCTGCGTCCTATCCAGTTACGCTGCGTCTCCTTCAGAGAGTCGCTCCATTCTATGGTGTCGAGCCCTTCAAGCAGACGGGGTGCATAAGCCGAAACGCGGAGACACCACTGGTTCATCACCTTCTGCTCAACGGGATAACCGCCACGCACACTCACACCCTCGCTCACCTCATCGTTGGCGAGAACTGTGCCTAAAGCCTCACACCAGTTCACCATCGTCTCCCCCTGATAGGCGATACGATAGTTCATCAGCACGTCGGCCCTCTCCTTCTCATTGAAAGCGTTCCACTCCTCTGCTGTGAAATGCAGATTCTTTGAGCAGGCAGCCTCCACGCCCTCTGTACCCTTCTCCTCGAAGTGCTTTACCAATTCAGAGATAGGACGTGCCTTCTGCTCACGCAGATCGTAATAGGAGTTAAACATCTGAATGAATGCCCACTGCGTCCACTTATAATATTCCGGATCGCATGTGCGTATCTCACGGCTCCAGTCGAAAGAGAAGCCGATCTTGTCGAGCTGCTCACGATAGCGGGCAATGTTGTCGTTTGTGGTCTTCTCGGGATGCTGACCCGTCTGGATTGCATACTGTTCAGCCGGAAGGCCATAAGCATCATAGCCCATCGGATGAAGCACATTGAAGCCCTGCTGACGTTTGTAGCGTGAATAGATATCGCTCGCGATATATCCGAGTGGATGGCCCACATGAAGGCCCGCTCCCGACGGATAGGGGAACATGTCGAGCACATAAAACTTCTTTTTGCCGGGTTTCTCCACGGCCTTGTAGATCTCGTTGTCGCGCCAATACTTC
>CAMWZE010000444.1 GCA_947178685.1 uncultured Porphyromonadaceae bacterium | reverse complement strand
AGGGCATTGCATACGCTCACACGCCGGGTCTTGGCGTTGCATACCACATCGCGGGTCTTTTCATGATTGGCTGGGGCATCTACATATGTGTGGCAAACTCCGGCTCCGGTCTCGATCACCGGCACTTTTGAGTTGTTGCGCACGTAGTCAATCAGTCCGCGGCCCCCACGTGGTATTATCACATCTATCTCTCCTATGGCATCCATCATAACTGAGGCGCTCTCCCGCGAGGCGGGTAGGAGGGTGCAGAGGGCTTCGGGCAACCCTTCGTCGCGTAGCACAGAGTGGATAACTCTTACAATGGCTCTCGAGGAATGATCGGCATCGTGACCGCCTTTCAGCACACAGGCACTTCCGCTGCGGAAACAGAGCCCGAATACATCGGCTGTGACATTGGGGCGCGCCTCATAGATGACGCCAATAACACCAAATGGCACTGACACTTTCCTGATGACCATTCCGTTGGGGCGAGTGGTCTCGGATATGGTATGGCCGTAGGGCACCGGGAGTTGTGCCACAGACTTCATATCATCGGCAATCCCTTTGATTCTTTCAGGCGTGAGCTTCAGCCGGTCGTAGTCAGGATTTGCTTCATCCATCCGGTTGAGGTCAAGCCTGTTTTCAGACAGTATGTAATCCATCTCATCCACGAGGCGAGATGCGACTTTCGATAATACCGAGGCGTTGGCATCCTGGCTGAGAGGCAGGAGTGCGGGGGAGGCAACCTTTGCGGCCGCTATCATATCTGCAATCATAATCATTCTATATAAAGGTAATCGTAATGCACGGCGGGACGAAGTCCTTTCACGCCGATGGATGATTGGAGGTCGGAGGAGGAATAGTCGCTGCATCCCAGTCCGATAAGTTGTCCGGCCTCATCCTTAATCTGAATAAGGTCGCCCTTCTCAAAGTTGCCGTTTACTGCGGTTATGCCCACCGGGAGCAGACTCACCGCACGGGTAGCGTCAAGAAGGCTTTCGGCGGCTCCGGAGTTGACAACCACCTCTCCTTTTGCAAAATCGTGGGAATGGGCTATCCATTTCTTCCCTCCGTTGATGCGTTCTCCGGGCAGAATACGGGTGCAAAGCGTGTCGGGGTTATCAAGAAGCTCGGGGAGTATGTTTTCCCGTTTGCCGTTTGCAATTATCACCTCGATACCCTCAGCCGCCGCTTTAAGAGCTATGCGACTTTTGGTGAGCATCCCCCCACGTCCGAAAGTGGATTTGCCCGCCACGACAACATCTGAAAGGTCTGCAACAGAGCGGTCGACAATTCGTATTACCTTTGATTCCGGGTCAGAGGGATTCCCATCGTATATACCGTCGATATTGCTGAGTATTATAAGTTTGTCGGCATCCATCATAGCGGCCACGAGGCCTGAGAGCTCATCGTTGTCGGTAAACATCAGTTCGGTAACGGATATAGTATCGTTCTCATTGATAATTGGTATCACCTTTTGCTTAAGCATCACCTCCATGCAGTGCTTCTGTGTGAGGTAGTGTGTACGTGAGCCAAAACCCTCTTTTGTGGTTAGGATTTGTCCGCAGGTCATGCCATGGTCGCGGAAGAGTTCGTAATAACGGTTGATGAGTTTGGCCTGTCCGACAGCAGAGTAGAGCTGGCGTGAGGTGACAGTGTCAAGATGGCGGGAGGGTGTAACCTCGTTGCGTCCGGCCGCCACCGCTCCCGACGACACCATTATCACCTGATATCCCTTTTGTGTGAGGAGGGCTATCTGGTCGACGAGCGCCGACATGCGCGTTACGTCAAGAGTACCATCTTTTCGGGTTATGACGTTGCTGCCTATTTTTATAACAATTCTGTTCATAAGATAAGAGTAATTATGTTTCTCAAATAATGAAGTTGTTTAAACTTTTTACGGGCTTAATGGCCGGTATTTATTCGTGGTATACTTACTTATTTTTATCAGTTGTGGATTGGTAGAGTTTCTTTATCACGAGTCCCGCCAATGTGAGTCCGAATATGGCTGTGATGTGCATAAGGCTTCCGTTGGTGGATGCCTTTACGGAATCACCTTTTATCTCCACATCCAGGCGTGCTGAACCTTTATTTTCAAGTAATTCATCGCTGTAGACACATTGAAATTTTCTGGCCGGCCAGTGTCCGGCTTTCTTAAAACGTTGACGAAGCGCTCTTGCGAGGGGACATCCCTTGACATCCCGGAATTCCGCTACCTTTATTCGTGTGGGGTCAATCTTAAGAGCAGCTCCCATGGAGGATAGGAACAGGGCTTTTGTGCGTGTGGCCATATCAATAAGGAGTGCCTTATGCTTCAGCGAGTCGATGGCATCGATTATCACATCGTAATCTTCGAGCCGGAAGGATGAGGCCGTCTCTTCGGTAAAGAGTTCGGCACGGGCGTTGATATCTGCGTTGGGACTCACGGCAAGCAGATGACGTTTGAGTGCATCCACTTTAACTTCGCCTATGGTTTCGGTGGTGGCCATCAGCTGACGGTTGATATTACTGATGTTTACACGGTCGCTGTCGACGATTGTAAGGTGTTTGATGCCGGTGCGCACCAAGCTTTCCGCACACCAAGATCCTACGCCTCCGACTCCGAAAATGATTACTTTCACTTCGTCAAGACGTTTCATCGCTTCCTCTCCCAACAGTAGTTTTGAGCGACTGAAAATCTCCGCTTCCTCAAAATTGGTCTCTATATTTTCCATTGCCATCTTTTTGTTAAAATTCCGATTCAAAAATAGGCAAAAGAATCCAATCAAAAAAATGTAGCTGTATAAACTTTTCA
>CAMWZE010000443.1 GCA_947178685.1 uncultured Porphyromonadaceae bacterium | reverse complement strand
GACGGCCACAAGTATAGATCGCATCGTGGAGTCGAACGGGTTGGTGATGGTGCCACCGGCATTCTTTATCATCTTGACATCACCGTTGCGCAGTCCTAAGGCCGCCGGAAGAAGTTCCACAAGACGGGTGTCCATGCAGGTGACTATGGCGATTTTCTTGTCGGGATATTTACTCGTGGCATAAGGCTCGTAGCCCTTGCTCTCAACAAATTTACGGTTGAATTCTTTCAGTTCCTGTATCATAGTATCAAATTATTGGTTTGAAAATAATCAGCGCACGGATCTGCATGCCAATCCGTGCGCTGATTTAATGTTAACGGGCTACTTTCAGACAGTCGGCGCAGAGGGCGGAGATAACTCCCCAGTTGCCGCTCTGAACCACCTCTTTCGGGAAGAGCTTCGAACCCATACCCACACAGAAGGCGCCTGCACCGAACCATTTCTTGAGATTCTCCTCGGTGGGTGCTACACCACCCGTAACCATGATCTTCGACCAGGGCATTGGGGCAAGGAGGCCTTTCACGAATGCGGGGGTGAGTACATCGCCGGGGAATGCCTTGCATACCTCACAACCTGTCTCCTGAGCTGCTCCTATCTCTGATACCGTGCCGCAGCCGGGGATGTAGGGCACCTGACGGCGGTTGCATACCTTCGACACCTCGGGGTTGAACAGCGGGCCTACAACGAAGCACGCGCCAAGCTGCATGTAGAGTGCGGCTGTGCCCGGATCCACCACCGAGCCTACGCCAATGGCCATCTCGGGACAAGCCTCTGCTGCATATTTCACAACTGCGCCGAAGATCTCGTGGGCGAAATCTCCACGGTTGGTAAACTCGAAGCAACGGATGCCTCCATCGTAGCAGGCTTTCACCACATTCTTGGCGGTCTCAAGGTCTTTATTGTAAAAAACGGGCACTATCGGTGCCTCTTTCATCTTGGCTATTACTGCCTGTTTGTCAAAACGTGCCATTATTTCTTGTCATCATTAATTTATCGTTGTACTCTACCGTTGGCGCTACCTTTGGCCAATGCCTCTACCTCGGCGGCCGTTACAAGGTTGAAGTCGCCGTTGATGGTCTGCTTCAGTGCGGAGGCCGCCACGGCAAACTCAAGTGCCTCACCCTGGGTAGGCATTGTGAGAAGTCCGTGGATAAGTCCGCCGGAGAAGCTGTCGCCGCCACCTACACGGTCAACGATCGGGTTGATGTCGTAGCGCTTGCTCTGATAGAATTCCTTGCCGTCGTAGATCATAGCCTTCCAGCCGTTATGAGTGGCTGAATATGATTCACGAAGCGTGGAGGCTACATATTTGAAGCCGAATTCCTTCATCATCGCGGCAAAGATACCCTTGTAGCCCTCGGCATCGGTGTTGCCACCCTCTACATCAGCATCGGGCTTGAAACCGAGACAAAGCTCAGCATCCTCCTCATTGCCGATACATACGTCGACATACTGCATCAATGGGCGCATGATGCTCTGAGCCTTCTCTGAAGTCCAGAGTTTCTTACGGAAATTGAGGTCGACACTTACGGTGACACCATGACGTTTGGCTGCCTCACACGCAAGCTTGGTGAGCTCGGCTGCCTTATCGCTGATGGCGGGGGTGATGCCGCTCCAGTGGAACCAGTCGGCATCTTTCATTATCTCGTCGAAGTCGAAATCCTGCGGGTCGGCCTCAGCTATGGAGCTTCCGGCACGGTCATAGATCACCTTCGAGGGGCGCATGGAGTCGCCGGTCTCACAATAGTAGATGCCTACGCGATTGCCGCCACGGACTATATATCCGGTGTCGATACCGTAGCGACGTAGTGCGTTCACGGCTGCCTGACCGATCTCGTGGGTAGGCAACTTGCTCACGAAGCATGCATGGTGGCCATAGTTGGCGCAGCTTACAGCCACATTGGCCTCGCCACCTCCCCAGATCACTTCAAAGTTGTCTACCTGTATGAAACGTTTGAATCCTTCCGGCGAAAGACGGAGCATGATTTCGCCTAAAGTAACTATCTTACTCATTTTGTGTGTTATTAGGTTTTGTGTTTATAAAGTAAATAATGTATCGCCGGGATTGCCGTCGTAAGCTCTCCCCGCGATACATAAGTGTTTATTCTGTCTTCTGCAGGCGGTCGGAATCGGCTGCAACCATCGCTTTCTGATTGCGGATGATGAGCACGCGGTTCCAGATGGCCATACCGAGAGAGATGATTATAAGTGCGCCCGCACCGATCCATTTCCATGAATAGCTGCATTGGTAGATTATCCATGCCAGCGGCGACGAGGCGAAGTCGAGACTTCCTCCCTCGAATCCGGCGGGGATGGCTACAGCCGCATCACCCGTGGTGGCATATACATACTGGGCGGCTACGTCAAACGCGGGGGCCAGCGACGTCACAAGGTAAAGACCGATGGTGAGGGTAACGAGGCCTACGATGAAGGTCTTCACCACATTTCCCTTGGTGTAGGGGAGCACAAGCGGGAAGAGGTAGAACATGCCGGCAAGCGACGCGAGCGGCAGGAACTGGTTGCCCGGAAGCACCACCGCCAGCAACAGGGTAACCGGAATCAGCAGAATCGATACCACGAGGGTGGTGGGGTGGCCGATGACAAGCGCGGGGCTCATGCCGATGTTCAGGCCGTCGGCACCCTTGAACTTGCGTGCGATGAGCTGACGGGTAGCGTCGGAGATCGGTTTCAGACCCTCGATGAAGAGCACGGTCACGCGGGGGATAAGCTCCATCACCGCGCCCATCTTGATGCCGAGTCCCAATATATAAGGT
>CAMWZE010000442.1 GCA_947178685.1 uncultured Porphyromonadaceae bacterium | reverse complement strand
CCGACCCTCTTCGTGGCCTATCTTACGGCCCTTTTCAAGGCCCTCTTCCAGGCCGTCTTCGCGGCCTTTCTCAAGGCCCTCCTCGTGACCTTGCTGTAGACCGTCGTCATGACCTTTGCGGAACGCTTCATCTATGGCAAACTCGTAGTTGATTGCCTTCAGAAGAAGTTCGAGTATCTGCCGGCTCACTTTTCCTTTGATGGCTCCGAGCGCTATCTCTCCGAGCAATGACAGCAGACTTCGCAATACTGAGGCGGCCAACTTGTGTTCTTCGGCAAACCGACGTATCTCATCTATCGACTCGACAATTGCTCGCTTCGTGGCATAGGGACAACTCTCCCTCTTCGGCTCATCACCATCGTTGCTGACATCATCACTCTTGCCGGAAGCACCGTCGTTACCACCATCGCTACCGTCATCACTCTTGCCGGAAGCGTCCTCGTCGCTACTGCCGGAGGCGTCGTGGCCCTCATCGGCGGGTAATTTCTCTCCGAGCGTACGGCCTACAAGCCGCTTCACTGTCTCTTCCGTGGGGGCGGCGGCCAGACCGCTAAGCTCCTCGCCGTTACCCTTCCGGAAGAGTCCCTTGATATACTCAAGGATGGTTTTTCTTTCCTTTTTCATAAGCAAAATATTTAACATTGCTAAATTTTAACACTGCAAAATTATTACTAAATTTAACTTTGCTATTGTTATTTTAAATTTTTTGCTTAACTTTGCCACATCAAAAATCAGGCTGTATAAATCCGATTAGCAAGTCTGTATAACCACCCTCTGCTTCACAACTATCGTTGGGATGCACTCCGGTGCCGACAACCCCACAACAGAATTATCGTTGGTATGCGCCACAATGCAGCTATCCGACGAAGACATATAACCGAATTACGAAATAACATTCAACCCAAAAAATCATGAAAAAAAAGGATTCTGTCTCCGAATTCACTTCGGAGCGTAACGCGGCGTTGATCGCCAACTTCCGTCGTAACCTCGCCGCTCAGTCGAAAATGTCTATCGACTCTGCCGTAAAAGGTGCTACATCCGCCCCCGCCCGCCGTTTCTGGGTGAGCGAGCAACGTGCCGCCGCTGTCATTGCACGGATGCTGCGTGCCGACGGCCTCCTACCCCCTGTCTCTTCCATCAACCCCTCCTCTTTATATAAGGAGTGCGACCCGCCAAGCCGAGAGATAAAAATATCAAGGGAGGCCACCAACAGCGAGGAGATACTCAATTCCATGTTTGAGGAAAAAAGGGAGATGTACCGCGAAATCTATCTCCGTGTCAAAGAGATGCTGCGCTCTCATCCTGACTCACCGATATGCGACGTGGTTTTCGAGGTGGTCAATCAACCGGCACCACGCTCCTACATGTCGCTGCAACGTGCCCGCGACATCATATTCCTTGAAAGGCGACGCCGCCGTCGGGAAAGGAGCCTGATATGAACAATACTTCCATCTATGACAATCAGGTCAACCCCTCCATATATGACGCTCAGGCCAAACCCTCGGTATATGAGGATCCGGCCAACCCTACCGTGGCCGAGATTCTTCTGGAGAACGAGCGACGCAACGCTCTGATCAATACCCCTTACCACCCTGTTATCGGTGATTCGGCAGATCCCTGTCGCGTTCCCTTTTCCGTGGAGGGTTTGCCTCACGCGGTAGCATCTCTTTTCCCCGATACACCCGACTCCTCCGGACCGACTCTCTACATACCTCGCGAAATGCTCGCCGATCCGATGGTAAGATCGTTGGAAATCAGCGGTTCGCTTAACCGCTACATCTCTGACGTACTCGGTGCGACACCCTCTGATGAATACCGGCTACTCGTGGCCGAACGGTTTGTGCGCCTTCGAATATGCCACGACTTCCCTTTCTGGTGCGCCGTTTGCGTTTACATAAAACCGAAGGGGGGCGGCCCCGACACACTCTTCTCGCTCAACCGGCCTCAGCGGCGGCTCGTGGCTACACTCGAAAAGATGCGTCGCGACGAGATGCCTATACGCCTCGTGCTCCTCAAGGCCCGTCAGTGGGGCGGCTCTACCTGCGTGCAGCTTTATATGGCATGGCTCCAGATGGTGCATGCCACCGGGCTCAACTCGCTCATCATTGCCCATCAGGGACTCGGCACAGATGAAATCAAGGATATGTTTGACAGGATGCTCGACAGGTATCCCGACAGACTCCTTGCCGACGAGGGGGAGAACCCTCCCAAAGGACGGCGCATGGAGAATGTAGGCGGTGCAAGAGGAGCTTTCCGTGTGGTACACCGTAACTGTAAGGTGAAATTGGGTTCGGCTGAACGGCCCGACTCATGCCGTGGCGGAGACTATAACCTGATACATTGCTCGGAGGTGGGGATATGGCGCTCCACCCGTCTGCGCACACCGGAACAGATTATCCGTGCCGCATGCTCCGGCGTGCTTCTGCGACCCATGACAATGATTGTGCTCGAATCTACCGCCAACGGTACCGGCAACTATTTCCACCGCGAATATGAGGCGGCGAAAAGGGGTGAGAGTCAGTTCAAACCTCTATTCATCAGCTGGTATGACATCGACCAATATACCGCTCCCCTCCCCCGGCCGGAAGAATTCGCCGAATCGCTCATCGCAGGGCGTGAGGCTACAATAGCCACTTCCGACCGCCGCCAGCCGGGCGCTTATCTCTGGTGGCTATGGCAGCGCGGTGCCACTCTCGAAGCGATAAACTGGTATGTGAGTGAGCGGTCCAAATATTCCGACCATGGGCAGATGGCATCCGAATACACCTCTGACGA
>CAMWZE010000441.1 GCA_947178685.1 uncultured Porphyromonadaceae bacterium | reverse complement strand
TAGAGCAAATGACTCTTAATCATTGGGTCGTGGGTTCGAGCCCCACCGGGGTCACTGAAAAGCTGAAATCGTAAGGTTTCAGCTTTTTTTGTGTTTGTGCAATACCATCAGCGACGATGAAGTGTGCCGACACGCTTCCAACAACGAAATAATACGCCGCTACTTCACCGCGCTCAACAATATGGTAAAGGGGGAAGACAACAAGTCGGAGGTAGACAAGATAGCGCTCCTGCTCAAGCAGGCCAAGCTTGATGCCTCCTATCGCCCCTGCATCGGGGCCGCACACGAGCATGATGTCTCCGACAAAGAGATCGAGAAGTGGATAAAGGAAACTATTCTTTAATCGAACTCCAGGATGGAGGGGAAGCGGTTCCAGCCGGGTGCTTCCCGATAGAGAGAGGCTGTGCCTTTCGGTACGTACAATACACTGCTATCCTTAACTACTGGAGTAACACGCAGCTCAGGAGGAGTAGGCCAATGCACCTTCATCTCCTTTACTGAGAAGATGAGGCTATTGTATTCCATCTCTGTCAGGGACGCAGGAAGGTTAAGGTGTTCCAACGTACCACATCCTTGGAAAACAGACGATCCTAATTTCTGAAGTTTCGAATTGTCAGGGATATTGATTTCCGTCAGATTGGCGCATCCTTGAAAAGCTCCGTCTCCAATCTCTTTCACTCCGGCAGGGATGTCGACGCTATGAAGGTTCGTATGAGAAAGCGCCCAGGCGTTTATTTTTGTCGTTTTCTCAGGGAGTTTGATTCTTGTGAGGTTGATGCATCTTTCCAAGGCTTTATCGGGTATCTCATAGTCTTCATAGACGTAATACTCCGATTCTTTAGGTTCGTAGCCTAATGCCGAATAATATGTATGGTCTCCTCTTACGGATAGTACTACACTGAGATCCAGGTCTACCGGATATGCATCGGGCGACGGATCCATGGCCATGCCGCGATAAAAGAATGTCCGTAATGCCGACCAGTCGAGTCCGTTCATTTCTCCGGTCAAAGTCAGTTTCCTCACACGTCGGATATTGTCCTTATCCGTTCCGACAAGCACATCGAGTGTGCCGGCATTATGGATGGCTATCGTCTCTTCTTCATCAAAAAGTCTTGGTTGCTGAATGATGACGAATTGCGATGTGAGATCGGTGCCTTCAGCAGAGACGGTGACTCTGCATATCCTTCCTAATCCTGTGTTTTCTTTTGTCCTTAAGTGGAGATAGTGTTGAGGAGACGTGAAATGTAGGATATCTCCTGGAATCCATGGATTTGAGAAGTCTTCAACTGTTTCTATGAATTCAATCCATTCCGATTGGCCGTCAAACCTAAAGTCGACGTTTATCTTTCCGTCGACGTTTGTCTTCAGTCGAACGCCGAAGTCTTTACCTTCACTGGCAGCATAGACCACATCTGCTTCCGGCTGAAGTGTCTTATCGGTCTCTTGCGCTATGTCATCCTTTATGTCGGGTAGGTCCGGCATATCGTTGGAACTGCATGATGCTATGAGAAGACAAATAAGGAATATGTAGGGAATTCTGGTTTTCATCACTGTTATTTTGATTCGACATGTATATAGAAGCGGTCTTCCCGGAGGCGTTCCTCATCAAACGGGCTATGGACGATGATGGCGCGGGTAGTCTTGTTTTCGTAAAACTTGCACAGCTCGATGTCGGAAGGAAGAAGCTTGAACGACGCCCTTATATCGGCTTCTTCATATGCCACCGGAGCTCCGAGATGGTTTTCAAGAAATTCTTCCAGCTGAGGTTGCTGTCGGTTGTCGGCTTTGTCATAATCCACGCTTTTACTATATCGGAGGTATATGTCGAGGATTATACTGCCGTCTATTTTCAGGGGAAAAGTATGGGAATACTCATACTCACTGAGTAGGTAGTTGTATATGCCTATGACGCTACCGGAATTAAGGGTTGCTGAACACTTCGACCAATCGAACCCGAGGAAATCACGGTCTTTCAGTTCGAACGACAGGGAATCGGAATGCACGGCCTCACCTTTACTGTAGCCCGTCAGATAAACAGTATATTTGCCGGCTTTGAAGAAATGGCTTCCCCATTGGGTCGTGAGATGCATGCTGTTGTTGGTTTGTTCAAAGATCCTGTAGGTATTCGGATGCTGATCAGAAGACCATACTATGGAGTCGTAGCATTGATAAGCTTGGGAGCCGAAGGGTGAGAACTGACCGTCAGGTTGCAGCATCCTGAAACCGATGAAGTCAAAAGGAGCAGGGTGGGGAAATGCGGCAAGATCGTCATCCTCATTGGTATAAGACGGGTTATGGGTGTAGAGGGAAAGTTTGAAGCGGGCATAGTCTGGAAGCTCGGTGATGTCCGGCTCTTCGGGTGCTGTCGGTTCTTCCGGCAGGTCAGGGGTCGGTGGTTCAGGTGCGTCGACCAATAGGTCGCTTTGCGAGCAACCGGAGAGTGTGAGCAGTCCGGCTACCAGAAGAATGATCATATAGAAAATCACGAAGAAGGAAAGCTTACTTTTAATCATATTGTCACTTTTTCAAATACAGTCGTAAATATAAGCAAAAAAATTGAAAAGATGTATGATTTATTGTATTTTTGTGGTTATCCCTTGAATTATTAACATAGGACTATAATCCGAGTGTGTCGCGCAGTTAAATATAATCCGTAAACTTTACGTATAAAATTAAGAAACGTCATTTTCATCTTGTCTGAAAATACCTTGTGGGTGTTTCCGGGGATAGGCGCATTTTATTGCGGGAAAATAATATTCCTTGCACTATCCAACATGGTG
>CAMWZE010000440.1 GCA_947178685.1 uncultured Porphyromonadaceae bacterium | reverse complement strand
ATCCTACATAGAGCAGTTGTCTAAACCCCGGTAGAATTAGGTGACTCGACTCAAAAAAATTAAAAATATGTTTTATAACATAAAAAAGAGGAGAGTACCATAAAGATTATTTATCGTCTATAGGTGTAAATCATTTTAACCTAACAAACACATGAAGCAACTACGAAACTATTTTTGTAAATTCTTGTTTCTCGTGAGTCTGAGCGCTATGATGCCATTAAATCTAATGGCACAGAACCGTAAGTTTACAGTGAACATGACCAATGTTCCCCTGAAGACTGCTTTTGCTCAGATAGAGAAACAGACAGGTTATTCTTTCTCCTATGGGGAAAACCTGGTGAAGAATGTAAAAAACGTATCGATCAATATGAAAGATGCGGACCTGAAAACCATACTCGATGAACTCTCTCGTGTGAGTGCTCTAAACTACAAGATAGTGACCGACGACATCATATTAGTGTCGTCACGTGATTCGGATAAAAAACAGGAAAATAAAAGTGCCAACGGAGCAATTACATTGACCGGCACCGTGCTTGATGAAAACGGAGAACCCGTGATTGGCGCCTCCGTTCTTATCAAGGGTTCAAGAATAGGTACAAGTACCGACCTTGATGGAGAATTCAGTCTGAAGGATGTGAGAAAAGGCGACATTCTCAGAGTGAATTATGTGGGATATCATCCTGAAGAGGTATCTGTAAAAGATAACAGCCCGCTCACTATTAAAATGACTCCTTCATCTACAAATCTGAATGAAGTGGTGGTAGTGGGTTACGGCACACAAAAGAAATCTGACATCACCGGAGCAGTCTCGAATATCAAAAGCGATGCCATCACTCAGGCACCTGTCGGGAATATAGGAGCAGCCCTCCAAGGTCTTGCATCCGGCATGGATGTGCAGATGAGCGGAGGCAATACGCATCCCGGCGCCACGCCTCAGATCAGAATCAGAGGAGAACGTTCGCTCCGAGCTTCAAACGATGTGCTTATCGTGGTTGACGGCGTGCCATTCTCAGGCAATCTCAATGAAATCAACAACGACGACGTTGAAAGCATCAGTGTGCTGAAAGATGCATCAGCCACCGCTATCTACGGTTCACGTGGTGCCAACGGTGTATTGCTCATAACAACCAAGCGTGGAAGTGATGGACAGCTGAGAGTGAGCTACAGCGGATATTATGGCATAACAACCGCTATAAAACACTATGATGTGATGAATAGCAACCAATATATCACATTGAAGAAATGGGCCACTTATAATGCAAATCCGGATGCCTACACAGGCATTGACGATCCCAATCTTAT
The DNA here is from genome assembly GCA_947178685.1 of uncultured Porphyromonadaceae bacterium. Next base: position 1,483 of record CAMWZE010000440.1, on the reverse strand, counting down.
GAGAGTGGGCGACGTGTTTCGCGATCAGGACGAGATGGACGGTTATCTTGCAGGGAACGACACCGACTGGCAGAATCTCGTGTTCAGAAACGGAATGACCACAAACCATCAGATAGCATTGTCGGGAAGCTCATCCCGCAACAATTACAATGCTTCAGTGGGTTACTACAAGGGCCAAAACAACTATGAAGCCCACAGTTTCGAGCGTCTGACAGCCAAACTCACGATGGATCAGGAGATCACAAATTTCCTGAAAGTGGGTATATCCTCACTCAACACCTATATCATAAATAAAGGAGAGGGCACAAATCCGATGGAAATGGCCTTACGCGCATCTCCATTCACAACTCCTTATAAGGAGGATAATTCACTGCGCACCTTCCTTCCCGGAAGTGCCCAGCAAGTATGGAACCCTTTGCTCGACACACAACCCAACGGTGTGGTCGATGATCGAAAAAGCCTCTCAACCTTCACCACCGGCTATATCGACATAAAGCTGCCATTCGGAATAAAATATAGATTCAACGGTGGCCTCACCGTGAAATACTACAGCATCGGCCAGTTTCAGGCCAGCAACACCACCAAAAGAATGGGAGGTCTGGATTATTCATTCGGTGAATACCAGCAGACTGTAGACTACACACTTGAAAACATCCTCACATGGGACTACTCATTCAATCAGGCACACAACTTCAATGTCACGGCTCTTTGCTCCGCTCAGAAATATAAATTCACCAAGAACAACGTGTCGGGCGAAGACTATTATGACGACAATGTGCAATATTATAATCCCGGTTTAGCTCAGGGATCTGTAAAAGGTGGAGGCGATTTCTCCAACTGGTCGCTGCTCTCATATATGGGTCGTCTTAACTATAACTACAAAAGCCGCTACATGCTTACAGCAACTGTGCGCTACGATGGCTCCTCACGTCTCGCAAAGGGTAATAAATGGCACGCTTTCCCCTCTGTGGCATTGGGCTGGAACATCATGGGGGAACGTTTTACGGAAAATATCAGTCCGGCTGTACTGTCGAATCTGAAGCTTCGTTTAAGCTGGGGTAATGTGGGCAGCACCGCTATCTCCCCCTACCAGACACTCTCGCTTCTTGACACGGGGCTGAAATATCTTCTGGGCACAGATGGAGTTATGGGTGTAAGGCCATCCACAGTGCCCGACAGATCGCTTGGCTGGGAGAACACCGAGACATGGAACTTAGGTGTCGACTACGGTTTCCTGAACAACCGCATCTCCGGTTCTATTGAATTCTATCAGCAGAAAACCACAGATCTTCTACTTCCTGTCAACCTTCCCTCTACATCGGGCTACTCCTCAAGCTATCTCACCAACAGAGGCGCCACCCGCAACAGAGGTATAGAGTTCAATATCTCATCGGTTAATATCGCCGGCGACGGACAAGACAGACTGTCATGGAATACCGATCTTAACCTCTTCGGCAACAGGAACCGAATCACAGATCTGGGT
>CAMWZE010000439.1 GCA_947178685.1 uncultured Porphyromonadaceae bacterium | reverse complement strand
CCGCTTCCACATGCCATAATAGTGAATAGTCTACACTCGACTCTCAGGCATCCGGACACCCCATTACAGTGTTTCTACAGTTAATACAACTTCCTGACTATAAATTATGAACCTTCGGTTTCTCATTCCATGTGCCGTCGGCATGGCTGTGCTCCCGGCTTATGCAATCGGCGACATCACCGGCAAAGTCTTTAACAAGGCTACAGGCGAACCTATGGATTTCGTCACTGTGCAACTTATAAATGCCACCACCGGCAAACCCCTCCCTATCGGCACAAACACCGATGAGAATGGTGTCTTCATCCTTAAAGGCGTGAAAGATGGAAAATATCTTGTCCGCTTCTCCAACATAGGCAGCGTCACCCAGGATCGCGAGGCCAACGTATCGGGATCAAATGTCAATGTCGGTGAAATCAAGCTTGCCGATGATTCCAAATTACTTCAAGAAGTGGTGGTTGAGGGCGTGAGAAGCCAGATGCGTTTCGAACTCGACAAGAAGGTGTTCACGGTTGACGCCAACGTCACCGCTGCCGGACAATCGGCCTCGGAACTGCTCGAATCAATCCCCTCGGTGGAGGTTGACCAGGATGGCGAGGTTTCTCTACGCGGAAACTCATCGGTGACAGTATGGATCAACGGTAAGGAATCAGGACTTACCGCCGACAACCGTGCGCAGATTCTCGAACAGATCCCGGCTGAGACAATCGACCGTATCGAGGTGATCACCAACCCTTCGGCTAAATATAGTCCTGAAGGCACCGCCGGCATCATCAATATCGTACTTAAAAAAGATCGCAAAGCCGGATATTATGGCAGCGCCGAACTCAGTGCCACATCTCGTGGCGGTGGTAATGCCGGAGTCAACATCAACTATAACTCCTCCAAAATAGATGCATTCGCTGGTGTGGGCTTTAGAATGAGACGCAACACCGGCGGCTCCAGAATGGATCGTCGCTTCTTCGATGAAAACGGTGAGGAGAACGGCCTCTTCACTCGTTCGGAAGGAAAAAGCCCGAACCGTGGCAACAACCTCTTCGCCCGTCTCGGATTCGTGTTTCACGCCACCGATAAAGATGACATCGGCTTAAACGGATTCGGCATGTTTGGACACCACAGCAGCAAATCTACCACCCTCTACACGTCAAACGTGCCGGGCAACTGGCTCGTCAACAACGATATCTCCCACAACAGCGGCGACCACCGGGGTATGCATGCGGAGTTTAACTACACTCATAAATGGAACGACAACCACACCCTCGATGTTGTGGCCGGATTCAACCACTGGGGTGGACCCAACGACCGCTCATATCTTGAGGAGATTGAATATGCCGACCATGATGATCTGAAATATCAGGAGCAGAGCATGGATATGTCTACCCGTTCCTGGGAGGCGAAGGTTGACTATACCAACAAACTTTCCGAATGGCTGAAGCTTGAGGCCGGATATAACGGACAATACAGCCACGAAGACACCCCCACCGACACCTGGGCCGGAACCTCCAAAGAAGACATCAAACAGCAGACCGATCTCTACAACCGCTTCATCTACAACAACAACGTATCGGCACTCTATGCCACTCTCGGTGGAAACGTGCAGAAATTCAGCTTCTCGGCCGGACTCCGCGCCGAGGCTTGGCAGATACGCACCCGTTCGCTCGGCTTCGGAGAAAAGGAAGCCGACGTAGAGCCTTTCAAGAAGAATAACTTCGCCCTCTTCCCCTCTCTCTTCCTCTCTTACAGTCTGCCGCATGACAACGGGATGCCGGTGAACTCCACCCGACGCATACGCCGTCCATGGGGCGGACAGCTCAACTCCTTCCGCGATATCTCCAATCCTACCAATATCAGTTATGGTAATCCGGAGTTGCAACCTCAGTATTCCAACTCTTTCGAGCTCAACTACATCAAGAGCTGGACTTTCCACATGATCTCTCTCTCGGCATATATGCGCACGAGCACCGACATGATGAACCGTATCAGCTATCTCGATGGCGACGTGATGTACTCCACCTGGGCAAATATCGCCGACGAGATGAACTCCGGTTGCGAGATTGTCTCGAAGAATTCCCTCTTCGCCAGCAAACTCGACCTAACAACCACTGTAAACCTCTACAATAACCATATCTCCGGCTGGCACTACGATTTTAAGGCAGATAGCGGCAACCTCATACCTCTGAGCGGCGATAAGCAGAACAGCTTCGCATGGAGCGCGAGAATGATGGCCAACGTGCGCCTTCCCTGGTCGCTCTCGATGCAGGCCACCGGAAACTACAATTCCAAGATGCTCTCCGCCCAGGGTTCACGTCAGGGTGGATGGAGCGTTGACCTCGGCTTCCGCCGTGTGTTCGGACCATGGTCTTTCTCTCTAAACTGCCGCGACCTCTTCGATTCGCGTAAGTTCAAAGGCACCACCAACGGACCCGATTACACCCAGTATAGCGAAGGCTGGAGAGGCGGTCGCACCGTGCGTCTCACCATCAAATTCTCCTTCGGCAACATGAACGGCAAGCGCGACCAGCGCGAAGGCGGTGATGAAGGAGGCGGCTTCGATGGCGGCAGTGGCATGGAAGGCGGCATGGAAGGATAAAGCCATTTACCGAATCCTACAATTGATTTAATTAGGGGGATGCATCGGAATTCTGAATTCCGATGCATCCCCCTAATTTTAAATTTCACACAAACCATCCGGTATGCAACCATCTATATCCGGCATGCAGCAGACTATAGATTGAAGTAATACGTGCCGGTAGCAACGGAGCATAGAAATCATAAGTCTGCCCGTTGATATAG
>CAMWZE010000438.1 GCA_947178685.1 uncultured Porphyromonadaceae bacterium | reverse complement strand
AATTCATAATGCATAATTCACTGCTGACGGCTGCGGGCATCCGCCCCACCCCAAACCGCATACTCGTGACTCGTGAACTACTCGCCGCCGAGAGTCCGCTGAGTCTTACTGAACTGGAGACACGCATCGACACGCTCGACAAATCGAGCGTGTTCCGCGTGCTCACGCTCCTGCTCGACCATGGCGTGGTTCACGGCATTGAGGATGGCCGTGGAGTGACACGCTATGAAATATGTCGTGGAGACCATCACGGCCATAAGACCGATGATGATCTCCACTCACATTTCGACAACGACCTCCACGCACATTTCTATTGCGAGAGGTGTAATAAAGTGTTCTGTTTCCCGCAGATCAACACTCCGAAGGTGTCGCTTCCGGAGGGCTTCTCAGCCACCTCTGTCAATTTCATGATCAAAGGTATCTGTCCCGACTGCCGGCAATCGTAAACACCTATTCCAATATATAGAGGGCACGGGGCGGGAAAGTCATCTGCTCCGTCACGGTTATGTCCTTGCCCGAAAGCATATCGCGCTTCACCGTGCCGTAAGGGAGTATCTCAAGCGTCTGCTCCATATCCATAGTCACAGGCTTGTCGTTGCCATTCATCATCACCACCACCTGACGGTCGCCCAACTTACGTTCATACACATACACTCCCTGGAAAGGCATGAAATGCTTCAGCGTACCCTTCGCTATCACATCGTTACCCTTGCGCCAGTTGAGAAGCTTCCTCATGAAGGCCAGAGCCTCCTGCTGCTGGTCGGTAAGACCCTTGCCCGAGAACACATCCACCTCACCATTGTCATCGGGGAAACCGCCCGGCATGTCGCGGCGCACATAGCCGTCGCTCCCCTCCTTCGAACCATTCATCAGTATCTCCGTGCCATAATATATCTGCGGTATGCCGCGTGTGGTGAGCAGGAATGCCACAGCCTGCTTCCACCAGCCGAGGTCGTCCGGATTTTCGAGCAGAAATCGGTCAGTGTCATGGTTATCGAGGAAAGTAAGAATCCTCGAAGGATCAGGGAAGAGATAGTCGAGAGCCAAATGATCATACATAGCGTTGATACCGTTCCATGGATCCGTCTGAGAGGAGAACGCCTCACGCGCCTTTATCGAGAGCACGAAGTCCATCACGGTGTCCAGTTCCGGATCACCCTTACGATTGGTGAATGAACCCTTCTGCCAGAAAGCCTCACCACCCTCGTTGCCATACCAGCATTCACCCACGATGTTGAAACCGGGATACTCCTTGCGCACATCCTTCAGCCAGCTCACCATACCGTCGAAATCGGCATAGGGATAAGTATCCATTCGGATGCCGTCGATTCCCGAATCCTCGATCCACCATATGGAATTCTGCGAGAGATACTTCATCAGGTGTCGGTTGCGCTGGTTAAGGTCAGGCATCGACTTAACAAACCATCCGTCCACCGTGCGCTTATAGTCATAATCGCTTGCATAAGGATCATGAACGGTAGAGAGCCGGTAGTTGGTCTGCACAAACTTATCAGGGTCAGGGAAATTATACCAGTCCTTCGAGGGCATATCCTTCATCCAGGGATGATTGCTACCCGAATGGTTGAATATCATATCCATCACCACCTTTATGCCCTTGCCGTGAGCCTCATCTACAAATTCGCGCCACTCCTCGTTTGAGCCGAAACGCGGGTCGATACGGTAATAGTTGGTGGTGGCATAGCCGTGATACGACCCGCCCGGCATATCATTCTCAAGCACCGGACATGCCCACACCGCCGTCACCCCGAGCGAGTCGATATAATCGAGATGCTCACGGAGTCCGCCGATGTTACCGCCATGTCTGCCGTTAGGATTCGAGCGGTCGGGTGTCACCGGATAGTCCATCCCCTTCGCAGCGGCATTCTGGTCACGGTTATCCGCAGCGAAACGGTCGGGCATCACGAGATAAAGCACGTCGGAGGCATCGAAGCCGGTCTTCGTGGCCGGATCGGTAGTGCGTTGTTTCAGCTCATAAGGGAGAGTGGCCGATCTCTTCCCCTCCTTGAGTTGTATGTCAAGAGTACCCGGAGCTGCATCCTTACCGATAGTAAGGTATAGAAGCAGATAGTTCGGACTGTCGAGACGCACCTGCTCGGCGATATTCACACCCGGATAATTCAGCGAAGCAGTCGCGCCCGCTATATCCCGGCCATGCAGCATAATCTGGAGAGTATCCTGGGCCATGCCGGTCCACCAATAAGGGGGTTCCACCCGGTCAATCTTAAGCGAAGCGGCGTCAGCACCCGTCGCAGCCGTGAGTGAAGCCACCGCCACGGCAATTTTAGAAAAGATATTTTTCATCATAATGTAAGAATTAATTCAGCACCCCAAAGTTAATAAAAAAAACCGGTTACCTCAACGGCAACCGGTCCCCCATTAAAAAAACCTGATATTTATCACTGTGCGTTCTTCACATAACCTTTCACTGCAAACACCACCCTTGGATTATCGGCATTACTGCGCACCCTGAGCGTCTTACGGAAGAACCCCGGCACCCTCCCCTTCGTCTTGAAGCGGACGGTGATCTTACCCGTCTCACCGGGAGCCACGGCCCGACGCGAGAACTCCGGCACAGTACATCCACACTCGGTGAAAATCCTTGAGATCACCAAAGGGGCATCCCCCGTATTGCGGAAAGTCATAACGCCGGTGCCGATGGAATCACGTTCAATCTCACCCAAGTCGAGATAAGTGGAGTCAAGTTCGAGATGCGCCGCCGCCACTCTTTCAAGACTGTCGGGCGGCAACTGTGTTAAGACCTCTTCTCCCGT
>CAMWZE010000437.1 GCA_947178685.1 uncultured Porphyromonadaceae bacterium | reverse complement strand
CCTACGAGAGGAACCATGATCTCGGGCTCTACCTTGATGCCACGCTTCTTGCAGTTGAGGGCAGCCTCAATGATGGCACGGGTCTGCATCTCTGTGATCTCAGGATATGTGATACCGAGACGGCAGCCACGGTGGCCGAGCATCGGGTTGAACTCCTCGAGAGAATCAACTTTAGCCTTAACCTCCTCAAGAGTAAGACCCATCTCCTCTGCGAGCTCTTTCTGAGTAGCAGTCTGATGAGGTACGAACTCGTGCAACGGGGGATCGAGAAGACGGATGGTCACGCCGTAGCCGTCCATAGCCTCGAAGATGCCTTCGAAGTCGCCACGCTGCATGGGGAGAAGTTTGTCGAGAGCCATACGACGGCCTTCAACATCAGAAGCAAGAATCATCTCGCGGACAGCCTTGATGCGGTCGCCCTCGAAGAACATATGCTCTGTACGGCAGAGGCCGATACCCTGAGCGCCGAAGTGACGAGCCTGCTTGGCATCGCGGGGTGTATCAGCGTTGGTACGAACGAGAGTCTTGGTGTATTTGGCAGCGAGGTTCATGATCTTACCGAAGTCGCCGTCGAGCTCAGGCTCGCGTGTGGGCACCTGACCGTCGTAAACCTCACCTGTAGAACCGTTGAGAGAGATCCAGTCACCTTCGTGGTAAACCTTGCCACCCATCTCTACAGTCTTAGCCTTGTAGTCAACCTTGATCTCACCGGCACCTGATACGCAGCATTTACCCATACCACGGGCAACAACGGCAGCGTGGCTGGTCATACCACCGCGCATTGTAAGGATACCCTGAGCAACAGCCATACCGCGAAGATCCTCGGGAGAAGTCTCGATACGAACGAGAACAACTTTCTTCTTCTTCTCAGCCCAAGCCTCAGCGTCGTCAGCCTGGAATACGATCTGGCCGGCAGCGGCACCCGGAGAAGCGGGAAGACCCTTGGCAACTACAGTAGCTTTCTTAATATCGCTCTTGTCGAATACGGGGTGGAGAAGCTCGTCGAGTTTCTGGGGCTCCATGCGGAGGAGAGCAGTCTTCTCGTCGATCATGCCCTCTTCCATGAGGTCGCATGCGATCTTCACCATAGCAGCGCCTGTGCGCTTGCCGTTACGGGTCTGGAGCATCCAGAGTTTGCCATCCTGGATAGTGAACTCCATATCCTGCATATCCTTGTAATAGTCTTCGAGCTTGTGAGCGATAGCGATAAGCTCGGCTGCACAGTCAGGCATAGACTCCTCGAGAGCGGGATATTTTGTGCGACGCTCCTCCTCGCTGATGCCCTGGAGGGCAGCCCAACGACGAGAGCCTTCGATTGTAATCTGCTGGGGTGTGCGAACACCGGCAACCACGTCCTCACCCTGAGCGTTGATGAGGTACTCACCGTTGAAGATGTTCTCACCGGTAGCTGCGTCACGGCTGAAAGCCACACCTGTAGCGGAGTTGTCGCCCATGTTGCCGTAAACCATAGCCTGCACGTTAACGGCAGTTCCCCATTCCTCGGGAATCTGGTTCATACGACGATAGAGGATAGCGCGCTCGTTCATCCAGCTGTCAAACACAGCGCAGATGCCACCCCAGAGCTGCTCCCATGCAGATTCGGGGAAGTCTTTGCCGGTGTAATCTTTTACAGCAGCCTTGAAGAGCTTAACGAGCTCCTTGAGGTCGTTAACGTCAAGTTCATTATCGAATTTCACGCCTTTCTCCTCTTTCACTTTATCCATGATAGCCTCGAAAGGATCGATGTCGGTCTTGCTCTTGGGCTTCATGCCGAGAACAACGTCGCCATACATCTGCACGAAACGGCGATAGCTATCCCAAGCGAAACGGGGATTGCCGCTCTTCTCAGCCATTGTCTCAACAGTAGCGTCGTTCATACCGAGATTGAGGACAGTATCCATCATACCGGGCATAGACGCACGGGCACCTGAACGAACGGAAACGAGGAGGGGATTGGAGGAGTCGTCGAATTTCTTGCCGGTGAGCTGCTCAACGTGAGCGATAGCTTTTTCTACCTCACCCTTGATGTCAGCCACGACTTTGTCACGACCATATTGGGTATATTCAGTACATACGTCTGTTGTGATAGTGAATCCGGGAGGAACGGGCATTCCAAGGAGATTCATCTCTGCAAGGTTGGCACCTTTGCCGCCGAGGAGGTTTCTCATCCCGGCATTACCTTCGGCCTTACCGTCGCCAAAAGTATAAATTGCTTTTGCCATGTTAAAATAATAATTAGATAGTATAATTGTGATTTACAGTCAATTTCCTCTGAAAAGACAGGCCTTGTGCAGGTCTAAACTTCGGGTTGGCGGGGCGAGTCTATACACTCATAATATATTTCCCACCGATTTACACTTGCAAATTTAGCAAATATTCCCCAAAATCACTAATTTTGCAGATGAAAAAAATGTCAAAAAATGGCAAGAAAGAAAAAAGACCTTCCACTGTTGCATAATGTGGAGATTTCAGGAGTGGCCGCAGAGGGGAAAGCCCTGGCTCGAGTTAAGCTAAAGGAGACAGATGAATCGCCTATTGTGGTGTTTGTGCCTTATGCGGCTCCCGGAGATATAGTTGACTTGAAAATCGACAAAAAGAAACATAGTTTCGCGGAGGCCCACATTGATAGAATTGTGTCGCCTTCGCCAATCAGAGTGAATCCGCCATGTGAGTCGTTCGGCACATGCGGCGGATGCAAATGGCAGCATATGCCATATGATTAACAGCTCAAGCATAAACGTCAGCAGGTGGTTGATGCTCTCACGAGAATTGCCAAGGTGGAGCTCCCGGAAG
>CAMWZE010000436.1 GCA_947178685.1 uncultured Porphyromonadaceae bacterium | reverse complement strand
TATTTGCACCATTATACTAAACTTATCACCATGAAACGACTTCTACAATTATTCTTGTTCATAGCATTGATTCTGATAATATCTTCCTGTGGGGGGGAGAAAAGATACCGAATAGGGGTGAGCCAGTGCAGTTCCGACGACTGGCGCGAGAAGATGAACGAAGAGATAAAGCGCGAGATTCTGCTTCATGAGAATGTGGATGTGGAGATACGGTCGGCCGACGACAGTAGTGAGAAGCAGATATCCGACATCGATTATTTCGTAGAAAACGGCTTTGATATAATAATTGTGGCTCCAAATGAAGCCGAGACTCTCACGCCTAAGATAAAAGAGGTGTATGAGAAGGGTATACCTGTGGTTATTTTCGACAGAAGTATAAATGGAGACTCATACACAGCACGCATGGGAGTGGATGATATTGGCCTTGGCCGACAGGCATCGGAATATGGCCGCCATTTATCGGGCAACCATGCAAAGGCGATTGAGATATTCGGATTGCGCGGTTCCACTCCGGCGGAAGACCGTCATAAAGGTTTTACGGAAGATTTTACTTCACACGGCGGAGAGGTTATGGCGAGTGTGTCAGGCAACTGGAACCAGCCGGATGCAATGATAGTGGTTGATTCCCTTCTTCGTATATATCCGGATGTAGATCTTATATTTGCACATAACGACCGTATGGCTATAGGAGCGTCGGAGGTTGCCCGGAAATTGGGAAGAGACAATATAAAGATTATCGGAATAGATGCAGCTCCAAATATTGGAATAAAGGCTGTGGCTGACGGCGTGATCGATGCTACATTTCTTTATCCCACAGAGGGACATCGGCTGATACGTCTTGCTATGGATGTGCTCAAGGGTGGATCTTTTGAGAAAGAACTCAGGCTGCCACTTTCCTCAGCGGTAGACAGCACCAACGCTGATATCCTTCTACTGCAGAATGAGACTTTGCTTGATGAGACGGGGAAAATCACCAAATTAAAAAGTCAGGTTGATGAATATTGGGAGCGCCATTCATCGCAGACCACACTCTTCTATGCCAGCATAGTCATTCTCTTGCTTCTCAGCGGATTCCTTTTCCTGCTGCTTCGCACGTTCTGGCAAAACCGGAAACACCAGAGCCAGCTATTGGCTCAGAACCATCTTCTGGAACAGGAACGTGACAAACAGAAGGAGCTGACACAGAAACAGATGGAACTTAATAAGGAGTTGAGAGAACTAAACGGAAAGCTTGAGGAGGCCACTCAATCGAAGCTGGCATTCTTTACCAATGTCTCTCACGATCTGCGCACGCCACTCACTTTGATAGCGGAGCCGGTGGCCCAGCTAAACGGAGCCTCCAACCTCACACCGTCGCAACAGACTCTCATCAAGATAGCCGATAAGAATGTGCGTATACTCCAGCGTCTTATCAATCAGATTCTTGATTTCCGGAAATATGAAAATGGTAAGTTGAAACTGCATCTCACGGAGGTTGATTTCCGCAAGGTAGTGACCGACTGGACGGAGAGCTTCATGCAACTTGCCCGCAAGCGTGATATAAAACTGATGCTCAATGCTCCGGAAGGCACCGATCCGGTTGATATAGCTCTGGATGTGGAGAAGATGGAGAGAATTTTCTTCAATCTTGTGTCGAATGCTTTCAAATATACCCGCGATAATGGCTCCATCACTATATCATATAAGGTGGAGGATGGAAAGCTTATATTAAAGGTGGCCGATACAGGCGAGGGTATAAGTAAACGTGACTTAGGGAATATCTTCGACCGTTTTTATCAGGTAGACCGCATACATCCAAAGGGATCAGGTATAGGGCTTTCACTTGTGAAAGCTTTCGTAGAGCTTCATGGAGGGAGCATCACCGTAGACAGCGAGCTTAACAAAGGATCGGAATTCATCATAACCCTGCCGGTGGTGCATGTGGCTGATTCCGCTCAGGAGGTAGGAAAGCTTATAGAGGCCACAGCAGTTGAGGCCGAGTTGGAGAATGTTGATTTCACGGAAAATTATGATTCCGAGAAACCACTGGTTCTTGTGATAGACGATAACCGCGACATCCGTGAGATGGTGGGCGAGCTACTGAATGATAAGTATAATATCATCATGGCCTCAAACGGAAGCGAGGGTGTGAAAAAGGCAGCAAAATATGTGCCAGACCTTATTGTATGCGATGTGATGATGCCAGTGATGGATGGTCTTGAGTGTTGCAATCGAATAAAAAGTGAGACAATAACCTCCCATATACCGGTGCTCATGCTTACGGCTTGTACGCTCGACGAGCAGAGAGTGCAGGGTTATGACAGTGGTGCCGACGGTTATCTTTCAAAACCCTTCTCCTCAGAGGTGTTGAAATCACGCATTGCGAGTCTTATCAGAAACCGCAGAATAATAAAGGAGCTATGGCAGAATCCGGTAACCAAAGTAGAGAGCGACACTTCCAGAACAAAGACCCCGGCCGTGAATGCCAAGTCTGATTCCACCGGTAAAAAAGAGAAAGGGGAGGTGGCGGTGCCCCTTCAGAAAGATGTGGAGAATGAATTTTATGCCCGATTCCTCAAAATATTCTATGAGGATATGGGAAATCCCGACACCACAGTAGACAGTCTTGCGGCCAAGATGGGACTTGAACGCACACAGTTCTATAGAAAGATCAAAGCCATCACCAACTATTCTCCTGTGGAGCTGATACGGAATCTTCGCCTTAAGAAGGCAAGAGCTATGGTCACCGGTTCCGATAAGAGCATATCAGAGATAGGCTATGAGGTGGGATTCTCTACCCCTGCCTACTTCACAAAATGCTATA
>CAMWZE010000435.1 GCA_947178685.1 uncultured Porphyromonadaceae bacterium | reverse complement strand
AAACCGAAGGGCTCGCCCTTAATGACATCCGTCTGCGCAGTCAGTCAGAAGACGGTGCTGAATTCGCGCGCACGGCCACCCATGAACGAAAAGGCTCTAAATCGGAGTTTCAGTTGTCATCCGGAATCAAAGAGGGTGTCTACCGGCTCCTAGCCATCACCTCTACCGAAACCGAAGAGGATGGTGAAGACTCTGTTGAGTTTGGTCTCGGAAGCCGTATTGAGGTCTCCAAAGATGGAATTCGGGTGATTGATGCCTTCAATCCTCAGCTTGGGCTTGCCGGAGGTGGCACAAAGGATGATCCTTTCATCATCTCAAGCCCGTCACATCTCTTCAATATGATGATGGCCGTAAATGATTACGACAGTAATTCTTTCTTCACAAGTTCCACCTACTTCAGCCAGGTAAGAAATCTCGATATGAAATCTGTGTCGCGAAGTTGTGACATCGAATATGGTTGGATGCCCATAGGCGCAGATTGCAACACCCCCTTCCGTGGAGTCTATCTCGGCAATAGCCACACAGTAACCAATCTTACGGCAAAACGTCCGATCTCAGCAGGTATTGGGTTATTCGTCTTCGTGCTAGATGCAGTTTTTGACGGCATAACTATGAAAAACTGTAACCTTACGGGGCAATATGCAGTTGGATCTGTGGCAGGCGCGGTAATCACATCCGGCAACAATAGCCGAGGGTCGGCAGCTTTCACCAATTGCAACGTATCCGACAGTAGACTCGACTGTCCATCCACATCGGCTGCTGTCGGCGGTATTCTCGGCGCAGTCGATATGCACGCCCGTACTCTTCTCTCCGACTGTGCAGCAGAATCGGTAGATATTTCCTGCGGAATGAATGGCGGAGGCCTTCTCGGAGGAGGTGCGCTATATTCATCAGTGACAGCCACCAATGTAGAAAACAAGGGTGGTAACATACGTACTCTTTACTCCGGTGCGGGTGGAATCATCGGCACGGCCGACACCCTTCAGGTGGTGGCGGCCAAAAACATCGCAGAGATTACCGGATCAACCTCAGGCGATGGTTCCGGACCGGCTATCGGAGTCGGTGGTATTGCCGGAGGTGCCGGATTCTCCTGGTTCACGGCATGTGAAAACTCCGGACATATCTCCGGCAAAGAGGGCGTGGGAGGAATAATCGGGAGTACACGCATAAAAGGAAGTGCCACGGAATCCTTTCTCTATAATCAGGCATATCTCCGTCATTGCAGCAACACTGCGTCAGTGAGCGGCACATCAATGGTGGGCGGTCTCATCGGAGAGGCTCAGGCCGGTGCTGAATCTGTCTATAACACCGCTTCTGTAACCGGCTCGGATTACATCGGCGGCATCTGTGGTAATTCATCAATAGGCGCCATACAGAATGCCGTCAACACCGGTGCTGTCTCCGGACGTAGTTATGTAGGAGGTGTGTTGGGAAAAACCACCTGGGGCTCACTTATCAACGACCAGAATCTCGGCAAAGTCTCCGCCTCCTCCGGCATTTCGGGAGGTGTGCTTGCTTTGGGCGGCAATAACACTATGGTGCATTATTGCTCCAATTTCGGCACAGTCACCTCCGACGGCTCATTCTCTACAGGCGGTATAGTCGGAGAGATAGGCGATCCAAGAGAATGGACGGCCACCAACATAGTGGAGTGCATCGTAGGCTCGATGGAGATTGTCATGGGTTTCGCCGGCCCTGTGCTCGCAATAGTTGAGGAAACCGTAGAACTTGCACATGGTGTGGAAGTAGCCATAAAACTGATTGAGAAGAGTGTGGAAATTGTGCTTCAAGGTGCCGATTACACTCTCTACACATACGGCTTGGCGGAGATGATATCTCCGGAAAAGGAGGAGGAGATAAAAACGGAGATGCAGGCTCTCGCTCATGAGGCATATGATAAGATCGACTCAGAGATTGCCTCTCTCCGCAACAGCGTCTCGCCAACCATAACGCTCTTCCCCACTTCCGACATGAAGAGTTATTTGGAAAATATATCGGCTCTTACTACCTCTTGCAGCGATGAGAAGGTCAACGAAAATCTGCAAGAGGCCATAAACGAGGCCCGCGAAAAACGTGCGGAGAGTCTGGAGAAGGTGGCTAAAGCTCATGAAATTGTCCACACTGTTATTGCCGGTGTGGCGATTGCAGCAAGTACAGTGGCATTTATCGGAGGCTCGATAGCCACGGGTGGCACCGCAACCGCGATTCTTGCCGTCGGCACTGCCGCATCTATTGTAGGCGGCGTAAACGCGCTTGTAAAGACTTGTTCTGAATTTGAGAATAATGCCGTTGTAATATCCCAATGTGTCAATGCCGGTGCAGTGTCGGCACCTTACCCGGCCAACGTATCATCCATAGCAGGACGTATTTGCGATGGCGTGCAGCTCCACGACTGCCTATCTACTGCCTCCACTTCCGAAGGCACTTCAGGTGTCTTTATCGGTCGGTACGGTTTGCATACAGAAATCATACGTTGTATCTCAACAGTAGACCGTAGTATCCCCAACATTTCATCACCATTCTACAACTGCATGGTATCGTTGTCGCCGGAAAGTACGGTTACTTTCATACCCGATGGTAATATCAACTTTCTTGCACCCTCGTTGCTTGCCACTCCCTCCTACTATGAAGTGCCCGGATTCGAGATAGGTGAGAATA
This sequence comes from uncultured Porphyromonadaceae bacterium, assembly GCA_947178685.1. The sequence goes on along the minus strand of CAMWZE010000435.1, from coordinate 149 downwards.
AATGCTGGATAATCACCGACACCACCCCATTTCCTGTGCCGGCGAAGTCTTGCTACCTATAAGTCAGCAACCAAGTCTTGCCATCAGCAAGATAACCACCAAGCAAAACTTCAATAGCCTTAAACCATAAATTCTAACCTCATATTGAA
>CAMWZE010000434.1 GCA_947178685.1 uncultured Porphyromonadaceae bacterium | reverse complement strand
TTTGAGCTTGTAGAATCCCTCGCCGATAAGGGAGCCAACGATAGGAGTGATGAATAGATCCTGTATTGAGGTACGTTCCATAAACGCTTCGATACCGAATTCCCAACCTATCGTTGAGATACATGCCGAGTAAAGGAGCGATTGCCAGGCATTGAAACCGTTGCTTCGTGCAGCCATGAAGTAGGCGGCTCCGGCGTAAGGGTGAAGCAGATAGTTGAATACAAACTTATCGTGGTCCCATTCCGGTCCTTTTTCAATGACATGCTCTCTCCATCTTTTGAATAAGGGCACTTTCTGCAATGCGGCGCGGTTCCAGGTTGTGGCATCCTCCGGCAACATTTCCAACACAAACAAAGTGCCGATGAAAGCACCGCTGAGCACTGCAGTGTTTACCCACAGACGATGCCAGTCCGGTCTTCTACCCGTCACGGAATAGGGATGGGCATAGATACTTTCGAGCGGAGTTTTCCTCACGAAAGGTTTGAACTTCAGTGGAGCAACCGAATCAAGCCTTGCATCTTCAGGTATATAGGCATTGAAATCGGAATATGTAAGTTCGTCTAACGAGCCATCGGCGACGGTGATCTCTTCAATGGAACGAATGGATATGCTGTCAGGCTCAACTGTAGTGAGCGTAGCCGACAATGCAGTTATACTATCGGTAGTTACGGGTAATTCATTACCGTAATTTTCAGTGACACCTGTCTGGGTATCAAAACCGTAACTCTCAGTGACACCTGTCTGGGTATCAGAATCTTCTGTAACGGCAGCCGAAAATAATTCGGGCATAGACAGAAGCAATATCGTTAAGATATAGCGTATAGTGTTTTTCATAATTACGACCTCCTATTAACTAAAATTATTGCACAATGAAGTTAAAAACTTCTATTAGGAACCGTGGTCATTCCCGGAGGGGAATCGTATTTGTCAATAAAACGCCGATACAAAATTTAAGGTTCGGAGGCTGTTGATAGTAATCTCGGAGTTTTAAGACCTTTTAAGATTAGTAAGAACTGGATTGAAAAGGGTTAGATTAGGTTCAGGCTTTTTGCAATGCGGCAGGCTTCGTGGGTGTTTTTTACTTGGAGCTTGGAAATAATCTCCTGACGGTGGCGACTGACCGTATGGATGCTGATGTTCAGATGGTGGGCGATCTCGGCACTGATCATGCCGGAATCAATCATCGACAATACCTGTCTTTCTCTTGCACTGAGTATGGAGGCATTGTCGGTATCCGTGAGATTTTCCGTCACACCGGTGATTGAGTTTACTGCAAAGCTTTTTCCCGGAAGATCAAAAGGGAGAGGACCATATGTGCATATGGCATATCTGATATTTTCGATCTTATTGTCCCATATGTAATACATACGGTGCAGCACATTGTGAATGTTGCCATCGACAAAAAGGAAGCGCAACTTAGATACCAAATAATAATCCTGTCTCTTATTTTTTGGTAATTTCCGCAGATAATGGTAGAAATGGAGTTCAGCGAGATATTTCTCCTCCTGCTCCTCGCGAGACATCAAAGAGAGAATCTTATTTTCCCAGATGGAACACTCCTGACGATAATTGCCTAAGTCAAGATTACGGGAGAATGAACCGGCAATAATATGGCTGTTTCCCATGACCATATCGCTCACCACCACCAAGAGATTTTCGACATCGGCCAAGTGTCGGGCATAGTCAATGACATCAGCAAAAGAATCACGTTCGCTTGCTGATGTATCGCCTCTTAACAATTCATTGAGCAACGCTCTGTTGTCGTTCAAATGGTTATTTCTGACCATTGCACACCTTTTAGGGGTTGGTTAATTTTGCAAAGTTAATAAAAATAATGAAAAATGAAGATTAAGCATATACTTCTTTGGGCAGCCATAGCATCTGCTCAGCTAATGAACGGCCAGACACTTGAAAAGATGAACTGGTTTAACGAACCGGAAAACTGGACAATCACCAACGGGACACTGACCATGGACGTCACTCCCAACAGTGACTATTGGCGTATATCACATTATGGGTTCACTGTAGACGACGCTCCATTCTATTATGCGGAATATGGCGGAGAGTTTGAAGCAAAGGTAAAGATCTCAGGCGACTATAAGGTGAGATTTGATCAGGCGGGTATGATGATCCGTCTCGATCACGAGAATTATATAAAGACCGGCATCGAGTTTGTAGACGGTAAGTATAATCTCAGCACCGTAGTAACTCATCACACCTCCGACTGGAGTGTGATAGCGCTTGACCGTCCTGTGGAGTATATCTGGATAAAGGCGGTGCGTCGTCTTGATGCGGTGGAGATATTCTATTCATTCGACGACAAGGAATATCATATGATGCGCAACGCATGGGTAGAGGCCAATCATCCGGTTAAGATCGGTATGTTTGCAGCATGCCCCGACGGCAATGGTTTCAAAGCTAAATTCTCCAACTTCAAAGTGACCCATCTGCCAGACAAGGTAAGAAGCGAATGGTTGAAGAAGAATGCTGAGTGAGTAGAACTGTTTGATTTCCAATTTTGTTTTAAATAAAAATCAAAAAACAAAAATTATGGAAATTAAGATATGGGCCGATTTCGCTTGCCCTTATTCGTACTTAGGTGAAAAGCAGTTGATGGATATTATAGAAAAGGAGGGACTTGCCGATAAGGTCAGCATACGCTTCCTTTCCTATCAACTTGATCCGTCAGCCCCGGTAATTCCGGTGGAGACTATGACGCAGCATTTTATGGATGGTCATAAATTTACATTGGAAGAGACGGAACACCTTATGGAAAGAATCACCAAGATGGCATCACGGGTAGGTCTCGATT
>CAMWZE010000433.1 GCA_947178685.1 uncultured Porphyromonadaceae bacterium | reverse complement strand
CCGGTGTCTGACAACGTGGCGTTCAATGTAATCGGTGAGTTCACACATGCCGACAACAATTATCCTTTCAAACTTAAGAACGGCGATCTCGAAACAGACGAACGTCGCACCAACAGCCGGATGAACAGCGGCAATGCTGAAGCCAACCTGCTCTGGAATGTAAACAGGAACAACACAATCACTGCAAAAGTTTATTATTACAACAGCAACCGTCAGCTGCCGGGCCCGGTGATCTATTACAACAACGTAAGCTACGAACGGCTTCGTGAAACCAACACCATGGCACAGGCTCAATGGCGTAGCCGACTGTCGGATCATGTCACGCTGAAAGGCCTGATGAAATTCAATCATGCCGTGTCGATGTATCACGATGAGAACGGGAAATATCCGGGTGGCGTACTCAACCAGAATTATTGGCAAAGGGAATACTACACATCCTGGGCACTCCTATATGCACCCGTAACAGACTGGACATTCAACTACTCAGCCGATTATTTCTACAATAATCTCAACAGCAACCTCACTACTGACGGTCGCCCTTTCCGCAACAGTGTGCTACAGTCTCTCACCGCGAAATACCACACCAATAACGTCACGGTCATGGCACGCGCGCTCTGGTCGCTCTACTTCAATGGAGCCGAAGTCGGTACAGCCGCTAAAGATGCAGGCAAGCTCTCCCCCTCGGTGAGCCTCTCCTGGAAGCCACTGTCGGAGCAACTGCTCTTTCTTCGCGCGTCATATAAGAATATATTCCGTATGCCCACTTTCAACGAAGCATATTTCGACCATTACGGTAGCACGGATATTCTTCCTGAAACCACCGATCAGTTCAACATTGGTGCCACCTACACCCTGAATGCAGGGAAATTCCTGCCTCAAGCCACCTTCACTCTCGATGGGTATATCAACAATATCCATGATATGATTGTGGCGGTGCCTTACAATATGTTCGTATGGAGCATGGTCAACCTTGGTAAAGCCCGCATATATGGTATCGATGCCACAGGTGAGATTATCTTCTCGCCCCACAACGGACATAATCTGATTTTTAACCTTAACTACAGCCTGCAAAGAGCCATGCCGCTTACCAGCAAGGAGTCAAGCGAATGGAAGAAGCAGGTGGCTTACATACCGCTTCATTCAGGGTCGGCGGCTGTAAGCTATGAGAATCCGTGGGTGAATGTAACAGTGTCAGGCACAGGCGTATCTGAACGCTTCACCACCAACAACAACCTTCCCGCCACAAGAATTGACGGGTATATGGAATTCGGACTCACAGCATGGCGTGTGTTTAATGTGAGAAAACACACCATCGATATCCGTGCCGACATACAGAATATACTCAACAAACAGTATTATATCGTGGCCCGATATCCCATGCCGGGACGGCAATATAAGATTTCCGTATCATTCACCTACTGATTTTTCAAAACACTAATTATAATTCTTAAGAACATGAAAAAGTATTTCTCACTGATGCTTATCGCAGCATCCACACTTTGTTTCACCGCCTGCAACAACGATGATGAACCGGACAAATCCAAACCAAATCCCGATCTTCCCACCAATATCGAGGGAGCGCTCATCCTCAATCAGGGTAACTATGACAAACAGATAGAGGGTAGCTTCACCCTTATCGACTATGCAGCTACATCTTCTTATCAGGATCTCTTCCAGAGAGCCAACGGCCGCAGTCTCGGTGCCTCACCTCAAGGTGGCGTGGTATATGGCGACAAGATATATCTCGGCATCTACTCTTCCAATACAATCGAGGTGATCGACCGCAATACCTACAAATCGGTGAAGCAGATATCTCTGACAAATTCCGAAGGTCAGAGTCCACGTTCCCTCATAGCCAAGGATGGCAAGGTATATGTGTCGATGTTCAATGGTTATGTGTCGCGTCTCGACACACTCTCACTCGAAATTGACAAGACGGTGAAGGTTGGCCCGAATCCGGAGGTTATGGCAATAAGGGGTAAGTATCTCTACGTACCCAATTCCGATGGCTTGAACTATAAGGTTGGCTATGGCACAACGGCTTCAAAAATCAACCTTGATTCATTCACCGTTGAGAAGACCTTCGAGGTTGGGCTTAATCCCGCACAGTTCGCATCTAACGGCAGCGACCTCTTCATGCTCTGCAAGGGAAATTACAATGATGTCCCCGCCGTGATCTATCGTCTTGACAACGATGATAAATACACAGAGGTGGCAAAAGCTACTATCATGACTGTGAAAGGTGACAACGTCTATTACATCAATGCCCCCTGGGGAGTGGAAGAGATCACTTACGCAGTATATGATATAGCTTCCGGCTCCACAAAGAAGATGCTCGGCGACAGCGGAGTAGAGAGTCCTTGCGGATTGGGCGTAGATCCCGTAAACGGCAATATCGTGGTGACATCATATTCTATGGACAACGGCAAGGCAAGCTACACCACCAACGGTTATGCCAAAGTATATGATCAGAACGGCACCTTTATGAGGAGATATGAGGCAGGAGTTGGCCCCTGCGCAATTTTCTTCAACTATAAGTGATGAAAACAGTTTTTCTATATATTTTGCCAATGATGGTTATGCCATTCCTTGCGTCGTGTGACGCGGGGAATGGCTCTAATCATTCATTGCCCCAGGGGGATACGATTCCTACCAAATATATAACCAATCTCACCATGGTGGATCACGGCGATTTTATCAAGGCTGACTTCCGAAATCCCTGGGACACTACAAGGACTCTTCAGACATTCCTGCTCGTGCCCTCCGATCGCCCCATGCCTGAGAATCTTCCTCAGGGCACAGTGGTGCGCACA
>CAMWZE010000432.1 GCA_947178685.1 uncultured Porphyromonadaceae bacterium | reverse complement strand
GGTAATAGGTAATAAGTTACTATTTGATTGAGGCGTGAAAAATTTACTTTATGTGTGTTGAATATCAATTGTATCGTTTTTTTGACTAATTTAGCGAAAGTAAGATCAGTTTCTATCCCGAATTGATAAGCTATTATTATGTCAGAGAGTACCCCAACTTGGCTTTTCATAACATAACATGGCAAGATATGGTATGGCCATAGTCCGAGAACTTGAAAGTTCTGTCCCACTATTGAGTAATACCGGGGGAGGGTAAAGGTAAATGGTAATAGCATTTGGACAGATAGAAGTGATTTGGACAGGATTTGGATACAGATAGGATTGGATTTGGATAGGAATAGGATTACTACACTCGAGATCCCATTGTAAAAATACATAACTAACCTTAAAACAGATAATTATGTTGAAGAGATTTTTTTACCCCTCATTGGCTGTGTTGGCTGCGGGTTGTGCGAGTGGCGGAGGCCAGACAGGCGATCCCGCTATAGCGTATGATGCCGACCTTGAGAGCCAGGTGAAGAAGATTGTGGCCGGCCTCACTCTGGAGCAGAAGATTGGACAGATGTGTGAGGTGACGATAGACGAGGTGCTTGCATCTCCCGGTGCAGATGGAGAGGCTCAGCTCGATCCTGAGAAGGTGAAGCGTGTTATTGGAGAATTTCAGGTCGGCTCGGTGCTTAACGTGCCATTTGGCCAAGCCCAGACTCCGGAGACTTGGTGCCGCATAATATCCGGCATCCAGGATGCATCCATGAAAGATATAGGTGTGCCCGACATCTATGGTGTCGACCAGAATCACGGTTCCACCTACACAATGGGAGGTACATTATTCCCTCAGGAGATCAATATGGCCGCGTCGCTTAATCGCGAACTTGTGCGCGAGGGTGCTATCGTTACCGCTTACGAGGCACGCGCCTGCGATATTCCCTGGGTATATAATCCGGTAATGGACCTTGGCCGCACTCCTGTGTGGAGCCGCATCTGGGAGAGCTTCGGCGAAGATCCCTACATCAACGGTCAGATGGCCGTGGAGATGGTGAAGGGTTATCAGGGTGACGACAACAACCATCTCGGTCCAAAGAATGTGGCGGCCTGTCTCAAGCATTATATGGCATACGGCAACCCCACATCCGGCAAAGACCGCACACCTGCAATTATAAATCCCACCGACCTTCGGGAGAAGTATTTCGCCCCCTACAAAGAGGCCATCAAGGCCGGTGCGCTTTCTGTAATGGTAAATTCAGCCACCATCAACGGTGTGCCGATGCATGTAAACTATGAACTTCTCACCGTCTGGCTCAAGGAGCAGCTCAATTGGGACGGTATGATCGTGACCGACTGGGCCGACATTCACAATGTGCATAACCGCGACAAGGTGGCTGTAGATTATAAGGAGGCCATCGAGCAGTCGATCAATGCCGGTATTGATATGTCGATGACCCCGAATGATGTGGAGTTCTGCACCCTGCTTAAAGAGCTTGTAGATGAAGGTAAGGTGAAGATGAGCCGTATCGACGATGCTGTGAGCCGCATTATCCGTCTGAAGCTGCGTCTTAACCTGTTTGAGCAGCCCAACACCCTATATCAGGATTATCCCGAGTTTGCGTCGGCCGACTTTGCCGCCAAAGCGCTTGAGATGGCTGTTCAGAGTGAGATACTGCTGAAGAACAATGGTCTGCTTCCGTTGGCCCAGGGTAAACGCATCCTTGTGACGGGTCCGAATGCCAACTCCATGCGCGCGCTCAACGGCGGTTGGAGCTACACATGGCAAGGCAGCAACGATCCTAAATTCCATTCACAATACAACACTATCTACGAGTCGCTCGTAAATGAGTATGGTGAGGGGAATGTAACCTTGGAGCAGGGTATGGATTATGTGGAAGACTACGGCAAATGGGAACAGGAGACAAACGTTCGTATAGAGCGTGCCGTGGCAGCCGCTTCGCGCGCCGACGTGATTGTGGCTTGTGTAGGCGAGAACTCCTATTGCGAGACTCCCGGTAACATCAATGAACTGACACTTTCAGAGAATCAGCGTAACCTTGTCAAGGCACTCGCTAAGACCGGTAAGCCGATAGTGTTGGTAATCAACGGTGGTCGTCCGCGCATCGTTAGAGAGATCGAGCCGCTTGCATCGGCTATTGTAGATGTTCTGCTTCCCGGCAATTATGGCGGCGATGCTTTGGCACTTCTTCTCTCCGGCAAGCGCAACTTCAGCGCCCGTCTTCCTTACACTTATCCGAAATGGACAAACAGTCTGACTACTTACGACCACAAGCCAAGCGAGAGTGTGCCCGTTATGGCCGGAGCGTATGACTATTCAGCCGATATAGACGTGCAGTGGCCGTTTGGTTTCGGCTTGAGCTACACTACATTTGAATACAGCAATCTGAAGATAGACAAGAGCGAGTTCACGTCGGCCGACCACCTGACGATTAGCGTAGATGTCAAGAACACCGGATCTGTAGAGGGACTGCACTCAGTACTTCTTTATTCAACCGATCTTGTGGCAACGTTAACACCGGACGCGTTCCGCGTGAGAGGATTTGACAAGATTAGCCTTAAGCCCGGCGAGACAAAGACCGTACAGTTTACCATTCCTGCTAGTGACTTAGCATTTGTGAATATAGACAATCGCTGGACGCTTGAGGAGGGAGAGTTTGAGTTTACGGTTGGTTCTCAGACTGTACGTTCGAAGTGTACTCAGACAAAGGTATGGGATACCCCGAATATCTGATAAGCTACCTCAACTATCTGATACAAACTTAACTATCTGATAAGCTGCCTCAACTATCTGATACAAACTAAAATAT
>CAMWZE010000431.1 GCA_947178685.1 uncultured Porphyromonadaceae bacterium | reverse complement strand
CGAAAGCGAGACCGCTCTTTCCGGTGATTGACTTTACAATAGCTTTTGACAGTTCCGGGGCAAATTCTGAGTAGATTAGGGTGGTCACCGTTTCTGAGTCGGCCGATGATACGGCAAAACTCAACACCGGCTCATTCTCTTCGCGTGTGGCTTGAAGCACGGTTATGCCACGTTTGGCGAGCACATTGAGGGCACGGGAGCGCAATTGCCTGGTGGCTCGCATTTCATGCACCGCTATATTGAAAAGTGTAATACCTTTAATAGATGAAACGCCCTTTATTCCGTTGGCAGATGAGACACCCGTGCTTTCCGGATACTTATCCTCATGACGGTCGGTGATGAGAGTGCCCGGCGCGGTCGGGTTAAAAGTGTTGAGGATCTTTATGGGTATATTCTTATGGAAAACGGGGTATATTGTGGGAGGGTATATAACTTTAGCCCCGAAAGAACAGAGCTCCATACTTTCAATAAACGACATTGCCGGCATCACACGGGCATCCGGAATGATTCTCGGGTCGGCACTCATGAATCCATCCACGTCGGTCCATATCTCCAGGATAGAGGCATCGAGAGCGGCCGCTATAAGTGCGGCGGTGAAGTCGCTGCCTCCGCGCCCGAGGTTTGTTATAGCTCCGGTCTCTCTGTCGGTAGATATGAATCCGGGCACAATGGCCACGCCGTTGAACCCTTGGAATGTTTTTTTGATGAGCTTGGTGGTAAGTTTCTGATCGGCGATATTCTTAGAGTACCAATTTTCGGTCTTTACGAAATCCAGTGAATCAAAACGGATGGCACCGTTGATCATGGCGGTGACAATAACTGAAGACATCCTTTCGCCGAAGCTCACGATCACATCAAGAATATGAGAGGGGAGATCGCGCAGAAGGAACACTCCGTCATAGTTGCGGGCAAGCGACGTAAAAAGGTCATCTATGGTCTTACGGGTTTCTCCGCGGCGTTCCTCGGGCACCATTTCATCAATTATGGTGTTGTGCCGTTCGGCGAACGATACAATATCATCGCGATAAGACTCATCGCCATCAGCAGCCTTATGTGCAGTAGCAATCAGGCGATCTGTGAGACCGCCGAGAGCCGATACTACAATAATTTGAGGCGCAGGATTCGACTCTACAATATTTTTTACACTGCGTAGGCTCTCGACAGAACCTACGGAAGTGCCTCCAAACTTCAATACCTTCATATTACTGATAAGTAATTATGTGTCATATATTAATTAACATGTTGCCGGTCGCCTTCCAAGGCGATCGTTGACACCGTTTTCAGTTAAATAGCTGCGAATAATAAATGTCATAAATTGTTCGCAGCCACTTATAATGGAGCTCCCGTTACGCTATTCTTAACAGATGCTTTATCTGCAAAGTTAGTGAGAATTTCCGACAATATCGGTAATTTGTGACAAATAAAAGTGAGATTGAGGTGTTATAATTAAAAATAGTCGTTCCGGTGACTACGTTGCCGTGGTCATACTCAGAGTAAGCAGATCAACAGAAAAGCGGATAATTCAATTGAATAATACCCCTGAATCCGGAACGATGTCAGTAAATATCAAAGACACGATGGATCTAAATAAATATCTTTATAATCATGAATATACCACGGATCTCAGCTGCGGAAGTCTGCTGATTGCGGAGCCTCTTATGAGAGGCGACATTTTCAGCAGGTCGGTAGTGATGATTCTTGATGTCGACAAGAAACAGGGGCATCTGGGACTGGTGCTCAATAAGAAACTGTCAGTAAGTTTGAATGAACTCATTCCGGATATGGGTATCGAACGTGAGATACTTGTATTCAGTGGAGGGCCCGTAGACCAATCACGCCTATTCATGCTGCATACATTGGGCGATCTTTTCAAGGGCTCTTCAGAATTGATTCCGGGCATCTATGTCGGGGGAAGCATAGAGGATGTCTACGGATATCTCATGGATGGAGGTGAGCTTGATGGTAAGATACGTTTTTTCTTGGGCTACAGCGGCTGGACCTACGGGCAGCTTCGCGGAGAAATTGACCGCCACATATGGGCTGTGAGGGAGGATCCTCAGCCGGATATCTCCCGTCTGCTCCAAGGGAGAGGAAATAACTATTGGAGACGTGAAGTCGGACTTTTGGAGGGAGACTACCGAAGCTGGCTCAATGTGCCGCGGGATCCTATTCTCAACTGATAGTTATGCTTGAGCAGAGTAAATTTATGATCAAATTGGTTACCTGCTCAAGACTTTTGTCATTAGATTCAGGTCGGTGAATTGCCCATCAGTAGTAGCGAACCACTCAGGCAGAATGGCAGAGACCTTGAAACCGCATCGTTCGAAAAGACTCAAAGAGCTTTTGTTGTCGCTTTCCACTTTTGCGGCGAGCATTCTAAGTCTGAGCACTCTGCATGCATAATTCTCAAGGTCGGTTAAAGCCGCTTGAGCTATGCCACAACCACGATAGGCCGGGAGGATATATATGCCGACAAAAGCACGCCGATGCACGGGGTCTATCTCGTAAAGATCCACTGTTCCGACCGGTACCATGGAATTCTCCTGTTTCACCGTCACGATAAGTCTCAGCTGACGTGCGGCGAAAGGGTCGGCCTCATAATCAAGGGCATATTGTCGTATAATCCTGCGGGAGAGGGGGGCAATCGTGTCGCCGTATCTCCATGCGGAGGCGTCATTCTCGATTTCATACATGAAATCAGCATCAGAGGGTTCCACCGCCCTCAGTTTTAGTTGTAGCGATTGTGGCACGTTGTCGGATGTCATTATTTATTGCTTTGGGAAAGAGGAGGTGAAGAGCTGTATCGTATACACATCT
>CAMWZE010000430.1 GCA_947178685.1 uncultured Porphyromonadaceae bacterium | reverse complement strand
ACGTTTTTCCTCCTTGGATTCCATCATGGATTCCATTTGATAAACCCATGTCGATAGGCTCGGTAAAAGAGTAGCCTAAATTGATTCTGACACTGTTTTTCCCAACAATCTTGTCCGGTAATCCGTCTCCATTCACATCCAAGAACAACTCTTGGGCATCGTCAGTATTATGAGGTACACTTCCGGAAATTGAGAAAGAAGGATTTACCTTACTCAGTTCAACACTTATTTTACTATTGTGAGAGTCATTTGTAGCACTGCTTTCCGGGTTTGAAGTGGTAGTTGTGGCGGTTGTGCCATCCCGTTTTTGTGCTGATTTGACCATTTGCACAATATTCGATACTGAATGGACAGGATCTCCACCAAAACCCCATGCATAAGAATCACTCTTTGACTTAATGGTTCCTATATCGGAAAGTTTTTCTCCGCTAAGGCCTCCTTCTGAATTAGTATATTGAATAATACCGCCTGCAATAAGGTCAGGATATCCGTCACCATTCATATCCATCATCATCACCTCTGTTTTGGCATTGCCGTTTGCATCACTATAAGTACCGCCCATAGCTCCGCCCATAGTAGAGGTACTATTATTTGTGGAAATCTGAGTGAAAGCGGCTGCTCCAGTACCTTGTAACTTTTCACCGGACATACTGGCAATATCGCCAATATTATCCAACGGATTGGTCAAAACAACATCTTGTTCAACTAAACGAGCACTTCCAGCCTCATCAGCAGTAAGATATATGTCTGTATGCTGTCCGACCCACCGATTAAGAGACATCTGGTCTGTCCCAATAGGAGTGAATGGATATGTCAATGGATCTATCTGGGCATCCTTATCTTCAGGGAGTTTAAGAAGTGACTCATCAATTGGTCTTGCATATCGACCTTCAGATGCATTATATGTGAAACCACCCCAGCCACGATAAAGCATACCGAAACCTTCATCCTGTCCATAGGAATAGAATCCGGCTGCAATGGTCTCAGGGATTATTGCGCTACCACGTCGTACAGAAACGGATGAAGCGGTCACTTCACCTGACAAAGAACCAGGATAGTTATATTCAAACCAGATCTTCTCTGTTCCGATATTCTTTATTGTCAATGAATCGGGTACGATAACACCATTCGCAACCGCAAACGATTTTTTAGCGATGAGTTTGTCTTGTGTCTTTGCTAAGAGTGTTAACATGCCATTTATGTCGGCTGCACTGAATGTAACAGCCGGTTTGACATGGATAACAGTATCCTGTGCAAGGAATGTCTTGGAAGAACCCTCCGCATCCATTTGAGCATAAGTCTGATAGTGTGGACCTACACTGATATTTCGGGATACACCTATCGAGTCATTATATGTGACTTCGGGAGTCCATTTAATTGACTGCCAATCCACATTGGATGATGATGCAACAAAGAAGCTGACATTGGGCAGTTTTTCCGCATTGGGTATATCCGCACTTATATCGGTGTCCACAACATCTTGCCAACCATATTCAGCACGATATACCTCTTTTTCTACGAAATTTGGATTGAGGTTTCCGTTGTCATCATAGCGTTCATTTGAGGCTATGACCTTAATCACCACATCATCGGTTGTCTGAGGTTTGAAGAAATGTCCGGCGATTGAGAACGGATTTCCTTCATCCACATTTACAACTGTATTAACGTCATAGATAGCACCGTCCTGTGGCTTATATGTTACGTTGGATAAACCATTAGGCAGAATCTCTTCAGTTCCGGTATAGGTGATTACAGGCGACCATCCCACATTGTCAAACGCACCATTGCTTGTCTCCTCGTTACCTGACTGCACACGGAAATATATGCGGTCTCCTTTGTTGACCGACACTGCTGTGGCCGAAGCATTGTGAGCGGTAGCATCACCTTTTGCAATAGACTGACTCCATAATTCAGAACCTCCCTTTTGAATAGCAACACGAACGCCATCCGCTTTTTCGTATTCCTGAGTGTCATAATCTCCCGTCGGAATAATCAGGGATACAGTACCCGAAATATTGACTGTTCCGGATTTCGGAGCAACCCATACGCGAACCATATCCTCCATCGGGGAGGATGCGATTATCTCTTTTTGTTCCTCAGGATCAACCTCTGTAACAGACTTATCTATTTTAGAGGCATCATAGATTATCGGACTCGGCGTATCACCACTACTTAAGGTAAAAGTCGGAATAGCATTACCTTGTGAATCAAATTCTATATGGTTAAAATAGACCTTGCTATTTGACACAAAATCCATGAGTCCGTCACCGTTGATATCGGAGAAATATTCGGTTGTCTGGGTTTTTGTTTTTGCAACGTCAACACCTAATACTCCGGTAAGGGCTTGCCAACCAACTACAGCCTTTGCACCTCCTGAGTTGGTAGAACTCTTTGTGGTTGAAAAGTTTGATATACCATTAACCTTTATGGCCTCACCATAAGAAATTTCACCACTACCATTATCTCTAATTTGAGGACGATAATATAGCGCTCCATTTTTCCTATATACTTTGTCCGGCAATCCATCACCATTTAAGTCTACGAATGTGGATAATCCTTTACTGGTGTCCTTGGAATAATTATACGATCCTCCGACCGTATTACTTTTCCATTGGCTACCATCTGCTAAACCGACACCTAAATAGAATGAACCGCTTGTCGATGTACTCGTTGTACCGCCAAGTGCTGTTGGCTTGTCACTGAAGCGACCTGTACCCTGCAACGGGTTGATGAAACCAGCATCGAGACCATCATTGTGGGTGTTCCATGTCTCAGACTCGGACTTGAAAGGCACGTAGCCGTTGCCCGACTGAACGTCGTCGTAATAG
>CAMWZE010000429.1 GCA_947178685.1 uncultured Porphyromonadaceae bacterium | reverse complement strand
ATAATGCAGAATGCATAATGCAGAATCAATAAATTGATTGTGAATTCTATATTCTGAATTGATAATTCATTGATTGTGAATTCTGTATTCATTATGAATTATGCATTATGAATTATGAATTAAGCTTTATTCATTATGCATTCTGCATTATGAATTATGCATTGATTATAACCCAATACACTTAACAATCTAAACGATAATCATGAAAAAATACCTTCTTACCATGATCCTCATGTTTGGCGCACTGGCCGCGATGGCACAGACGCTCACTGTGAAGGGTACGGTATTCTCAAAGACTGATGGCGAACCGCTGATCGGCGCCACCGTCAGAGTGCAAGGCACAAGCCAGGGCACTGCCACAGATATCGACGGCAACTATTCTATCAGCAATGTGGCCTCCAACGCAACTCTCATCTTCAATTATGTTGGCTACAAGGAGCTCTCCATCCCAGTGAAGGGACAGAGTATCGTGAACGCTGAGCTCGAAGAGACTTCCCAAAGCCTCGACGAACTCGTGGTGGTGGGCTATGGTGTGGCAAAGAAGAGCGACCTCACCTCTTCAATCTCCACTATCAAAGGCTCGGAACTCAACGAAATGGTCTCCGGAAATGCCATGGACGCTATCCAGGGTCGTGTACCCGGTGTGCAGGTAGTCTCCGGTGGCGGTCCGGGTGCCAATCCCTCCGTTATGATACGTGGTGTCACATCAGTCAATGGCACTGCCCCACTCTATGTCGTAGACGGTGTGCCCTTGAACACCGACAACATCAACTTCCTTAACAACAACGACATCGAGAGCATGGAAGTGCTCAAAGACGCTTCCGCCTCAGCCATCTACGGCACACGTGCCTCCAACGGCGTTATCATCATTACCACCAAGAAGGGTAAAGCCGGCGCAACTCACGTCGACTTCTCCGCTTCCGTGGGCTGGCAGTATATACCGAAACCGAGTATCGCATGGGCCGACGAGTATGAGAAAGTGTTCAACGCCCGCTATGAAAACGATGGCCGCGTGGCCCCCTGGAACTCACCTTATGTCGACTACGGCGAAGTAGACAGCACCGACTGGTGGAAACTCGTGGTAGACAAGATGGCTCTCGTGCAGAACTACTCCCTCAGCGTGCGTGGCGGTAACGAGAAATATGTCTACGGTCTCTCCGTAGGCTATTACCGCAACAACTCGCAGTTCAGCGGTGGCTACTGGGATAAGATCAACGTACGCCTCAACACTGAATACAATTTCACCGACTGGCTCAAGGCAGGTCTTGACCTCGCCCCCAACCTCGAGAGCTGGGAGAGCGCTCCCGAACTCTTCTCGGCAGCTATGGGCATGGACCCCACAACTCCCGTATTCCGTCCGGAAGATGAATGGGATCCCGCCAATCCTATGAACAATTACCAGCGCTCTTACAACAATCAGGAATGGAACCCCGTGGCTTCGCTTGCCCGCATGGACAATCATTCACAGAAGTTCCAGCTCCTTATGAATCCTTATATTCAGATTCAGCCGATACGTCAGCTCACACTCCGCACCCAGTTCGGCACCAACCTATGGTATCAGCGCAGCGATGGTTATGACTACGCATTCCATATCGATGCGCTTGAACAGAGTGCCAAGAACAGTGCCTACCGCAACTATAGCGACCAGCTCAACTGGAGCTGGACCAACACCGCTACATATATGGATACATTCGCCGAGAAGCATAATCTTACTGCTATGATCGGCTTCACTGCTGAACGCTATGCCAACTATTGGGCCAACGCTTCGCGTCAGGATATCCCGGGCGACAACAAGCTCCTCCATGAGGTGAGCGCAGGCACCGGCGATCAGTTTGCAAGCGGCAGCACCAGCTATCAGACTCTCGCCTCCTTCCTCGGCCGAATCATGTATAATTTCGACAACCGCTATTATCTCACTGCATCGATCCGTCGCGACGGCAGCTCCCGATTCCCTGCCGGCAACAAGTGGGCCACTTTCCCCTCTCTCTCCCTTGCATGGCGTCTCTCGGAAGAGAAATTCATGGAGGGCGCCCGCGGATGGCTCGACAACGCCAAGGTGCGCCTCGGCTGGGGTAAGGTGGGTAACCAGAGCATCAACCCGGGTCTCTTCCTCTCGACAATGGATAATGGCGTGAACTACGTGTTCAACAACACACGTTTCCCCGCCTCTATCGTAGGACAGATGGGCAACCCCCATCTCCGCTGGGAAACTGTGGAAGACTATGACCTCGGCATCGACGCTACATTCCTGCAGAACCGACTCAACCTGACATTCGACCTATATCAGAAGAATTCTCACGATATGCTTTATGCAGCGCAGGGTCTTCTCATCGCCGGCAACCCGGCCTGGATGGGTGCGATCACACAGAACATCGGCGAGATGCAGGCCCGTGGCTGGGAGCTTTCACTTTCATGGCGCGACAACGTGGGCGACTTCGGTTATGACGTGGGCGTGCAGCTTTCAGGCGTGCGCAACAAGGCCATCAAGTTCTCAGGCGACGGTCCGGTGCTCACCGGCGGCGGTCTTAATGAGAGCATAATCCGCAACGTTGACGGTGCCCTTATCTCCCGCTTCTACGGCTACCGCACACAGGGACTCTTCCAGAACTGGGAGGAGGTTTATGCCCACACCGACGAACACGGCACACTCCTTCAGCCCGACGCTCAGCCCGGCGACATCAAGTTTATGGACCTCAACCATGACGGCGTGCTCAACGAGAATGACAAAACCTATATCGGTAACCCCTACCCCGACCTGATGCTCGGCTTCAACACGGCCTCAACTATAAGGGCTGGGATCTTCTCGCCAACTTCTACGGCACATTCGGCAACGA
>CAMWZE010000428.1 GCA_947178685.1 uncultured Porphyromonadaceae bacterium | reverse complement strand
CTATTGAATCGCGATGATTCTGTTTTAATTGATTCTAACATTTACGTCAAATCAGCTATTATCATTGAACAGATTCCTGGGATTAATTGTATAGTTGAATACTCTAATGAAATATTTTATTTCCATATTTTAGGCACAGACGGCAGAGTCTTCGCTGACAAAACTCCCTCTATGTGGGATAAATTTTGCGCTTGGTTTCATTAATATGGGTTATGTAGACCGCATTAATCTATTCTCTGTTACGCTCGCCGATGCGATACCGGAGGAGGAAATTGTCAATATCGGCGTGGTTGATGTAGATTTTGCGGCCAATCTGGGAGAAGGGGATGAGGCGTTGGTTGCGGTAGTTTTGCCATGTTTTGGGTGAGATGCCGAGAAGTTTTCGCGCTTCCTCGGATTCGAGTCAGTCGCAGTTAGAGTTGCCTCTTTGGGCTTTCTCGACCATGTTGGTCAGTCGGTCAAGTTTCTCATGCCGTGATTGCCATTCTTCTTGGGGTATCAGGAGCATGAAGAGTGGTGGTGTATTGTTGGAATACGAATTACTCAATGATCTGGGCATATTCTTTAAAGAATTTGAGAACACTTAGTTATTGTTCTCGAATTGCTTCCGTCTACACGAATGCGGACAGGGATGGCAGCATTTATCCGACGCTTCACAGTGCCACATCCCTCACTGCCGGGAGGGGCTTCGGATGCTCACGTATCACTGGTTGCCGACGGCATGACGGCCATAGGGCTATAGATACCTATATAGATAGGTAATTAGATCGAAAGCTATATTGCTATATATATTAAGAGAGGTAAATTCAAATACTGTTGCATACATCGTTCGATAAGAAGTTCCCAACAAACATAAATCCAAAATAAGGTTGAACTCTATGGAAGGACATACACAGGCAGTTTTATGGATAGACCTGTCTCTACATACATTCAAAGAACTCTCTTCAGCAATCTTCCCATATACGTGTCTAACGATGTCCATCCGTGTGTATCTTCATAATTATATCGTGACATGAAGACAGATATCTGGGTCAAATGCTCTGCAAAGATAACAAAAAAGAAGGGCATTTCCAAATCTCAAAATCTTTCAAATTTTTGAGTTTCAGATGCTTGGCGCATTTTGGCGCGGTTTGGCAAGCAAACGCACCGATATAAGGCAAAAACTTTAACATTTCCGGAGTGAAGATTTTTTCGGGGGTCAGCCCGGATTTGGCAGTCTCGGAAATTTTTGCTATCTTTATATCAAGCTTCCACGCTCATTCAGCCTCAAGAGAGAGGCCGCACACAAGAAAACCGAGGCAAAGAGGGTCAACCGGACTCTGATTCTCAAACCTCATTTTTTCTTATCGAATTAGATGTACACGTGTACATAGCAAGGTGTCTTTTCAGTAACTGAAAAGGTTTTGAGTAACTCATTCGTACTCAAAACAACCTTGCAAGGTTGTGAACGCTCCAAAGTCGCGTTCACCATCTACAAACTGCGTTGCCTCAGGCTGGAGTGGAAGTGAAACCGTTGAATCAGACATTCAATGGCAGAAAATTTCAACAAAGGAGGGCGACCGCATGTCGCCAATGCTTGCACACATAATGTTATGGTGCGCTTTGATGACCTCTAATGGGAAAGCTTAATCGGGATGATGGAGAAAGCCAATCAAGATGTGAAAGCCACTTTTATCAAACAACTGGTGTTCTCGCGCCCGTTCCGGGTGCTGAAAACCGACCGCTCCCTTGCAGTATTCTGTGCCAAACTCTCGGAATTTTTCGCCCAGTTCCGCACTGTCGGGGTCAATTATGACCTTGTTGTGAAGGAACTCAAGTCGGGATTTTCAGAAAATAAGGCGATGACAATGCTCTACAAGTTGGAGAAAGCCACACTGGAAATGACCTCAGTTATGCACGAGGTAAAAGAACTCGCCAAGAGATTTGAGGCACAATGGTTGCAGCAACTCAACCAATCCTGAACCACGTCGAGTAGTAAGGACCCATTAAAACAGCATCGGCAGGGAGCACCACTCCTTGCCGATGTATTATGGATTTTGATTATTCCGCTGATTATTCTATACTATTCCACCGGTGCACTATTGGTGCCATCGGTGCCAACATTGAATTTATTAGTGACATTATCTATGACACTAAACTTTTTACTATGACATTGGTGGAATAATCTATGACATCAAATATCGGCCATCTCAGCACTAATAACCGGAGTCTTGGCGGTTAGCATTCATTATGGATTTCACCCTGAAACACAGTTATGAAGGGCGTTCGTTAAAAACTCGTATTCTCTTCGGTAACGCTCAACGCGAGCAAAGTCTTTCGTAGTTGGCTGTGGGATACGTGTTAAATCCATATTATTCTCCAAATCATGCATCTTGACTCTCAATGCAAGACGGTTTTCTGATATGTGTGCGATATATTCTTCTCTCGACGATGCGGTATGATGATTGAGGAGATTCAGTGCAGTTTTTATTTCATTGCGTTCCTCATCCGTTATAGAGTGTGTTACCGCACAGGGATATACATCAATGTCTTCCATCCATTCTTCCCACCAATTTTCTTCCGGATTATCGACCACTTTCGATATTTCTGCATCGAGCATTCTCAGAACATCCTCAACAGTCACATTGCAATCCTCGTAGGCATCATGTAGAAATCCCACTACCTTTTCTTTCCAATCGAATCCTCTTGACGCTACTTTTAGAAGGTGTGATTCAAAATAATCGTTACCTCCTTTATCCGTTTGTCCAGTATGCAATTTATGAGCCACTAATCCGGCGGCATATACGATTTTGGTCATATATCCCATATCATCTTCAAGGCGCTCAATACGCTCCTTAGCT
>CAMWZE010000427.1 GCA_947178685.1 uncultured Porphyromonadaceae bacterium | reverse complement strand
GCTCAATACCATTTCGCCGGGAAGCTCACCCGTAAAGCTGATTGAAGCCTTGCCATCCTCTCCAATGTTCACATATTCCGGCAATACTGCCAACGGTGCGGAACACTCTATATAAAGTTTTCTGCCGGCCACAGCCTCTGCAGGAAGTATCTCTACCTCGAATGTATCCTTTCGGTCGACATAACTGTCGATCCATGCGGGAGCGATAAGCTCCTTCACCTCACGTTCCACAACGAAGTCTTGAGCGAATGCCTCCTCCATACGGATTCCGGCGTAGCTCATCACCTTGTTGGATACCATAAGTGATACGGTCTCGGCATTGAAAGGCTCGGCTGCCTCAAAGCGGATCACTGAAGCATAGGTGGCTCCATCAGGATTCTCCTCGCCATTGAGAAGCGTCCACTCACCCTCAACCGCAGCATCAGATACTGTAACGGCGAGATTGGATGAGGTGAGGGTGGCCGGATCCATATACTTGTCAAACTCCACCTCCAGTGCCTGTTCGAAGGCTCTGGCCGATTTCACTACCGGACGCACTGTCTGTGTCATTCCGATGTTGACATCAAGCTGCGGGGGTGGCACAGGAAGCCATTCGGTGAGTGCCACCTCATAGCCCTCTTTCTCAAAGCGCACCTGCCATTCACCCTGCGGCACATCCCACTGATACATACCGTCGGCATCTGTAAAGAGAGGATTCTGCTGGGCATATGCCTCGGCATCCCATTTCACGACTTTCTCGGAAACATCTCCATACATATCCTCCACCCATTCCTTATAGAATATTGTGGCGGTGACACCCTCTAGTCTATTCGAGGGAACTGCCTCATATACATAGCCCGACGGGTCGATGATAGGCACAATGTCCGGACAACGGAACAATACCGAGGGATCATCAACGATGTCGCGTGCATGTCCCGGATTCTCATAGCGTTTCTCCGTGTAGTAAACCTTTACGTTAACCGGGAGACGGTTGACGTCAGGGAATCCGAGGGCACATACCCAATAGCCGGATGTGGAGAGATACTTACCTTCGATGCGACGGCGCGAGCCGTCCGAGAGAAGCACCACAAAGTCAAGATCGTTCACCTTAGCCGCGTGATCGTCACGGAAGATGGCCTTGAAAGTAAACATGTCATTGCCCGGGACATATGAATAGGAACCGGGAATGGTGGTGGCATCGATATGGTTGAAGTCGGCTGTCATGCCGCCATAGATCATCTGTATGTCGGTGACCTCAGCCCAATCCTTGTCGTAGAGAGTCTTGCCGGTGGTGGTGGTATACTTCTGTCCTTCAGGAGTGGTGATCTCGGCATAGATGAAGTGTTCGGAAGTGTCACCCGGATCATAGAGATCAAACTTGAGACGCCAGTCACCGTTGGTGAGTGAGCGTGTCGAACCTATGAAGACATTATTGTCATACACCTTCACCTCGCTGAGAGCAGTTGCCGTGCCTCGTGCGGTGATACGCGCTACGGAGGTCTTCTCAGGCACAGAGATGTTGAAGTCGCCGGCGGTGAATAGAGCGGAACCGATAGGCTGGGAGATCTTCTCGCCGTCGAGTTCGAACTCTATGACAGCGCTGGGGCGATAGTCGCCACCCTTGCGCGGAATAATGCAGAAACGCGGTGAGGCGTCATTTACATACATATCCACTGAGAGTCGGCCATCCTCAACAACTGTGAAATTACTACCCTGGCCGGCTACGAGAAGGGAGTTCTCCACATAATCGCAACCCTCCGGAAGAGTGAATATCACGTTTACCTTCTCTATGCGGTCCTTGTATTCGGGAAGGAACTCAACCTTGGAACGGACAGTCACGATCTGACCTACCGTCACAGAAGTTTTGTTCACACCCACAGAGGTCTCGCCACCTGTGTAGCTGAAGAGAGTCTCGTCGAATACGGGCACCTCCTTCACCTCCACCTCGGTTATATAGCCCGATTCGATCTTCACGGAATCGAGAATATAATCTGTGCCGGCTACAAGGCGTGAGTTGGCGAGTTCCTTGATCGATCCGGGAGCCGAGAAGAGTGTGCTCGCCATCATTGTCACAAGGCTATATTCACCATCGGGAAGACCGTTGAAAGCAATGGAGTTATCCTTGTAGGAATCCTTCTTGAGGAGATGTCCTTCACTGTCGTAAAGGAGAGCCACAACCTCTTCCGCATCCGAGACTCCATACTTGGCACGGAGATCTCCGTTGGCGGTGAAGGTGATCTTCATATCCCCTTTTCCGGAAACAATCTTGGTCTGTTCGGTAGCGGGATTGAAGCTGCTGTTGCGCGGTGTGGCCACAACCTCGATAAGATCCCCCTCCTCCACTGTGTCAAGAAGCAGCATGCGTGGGTAGCGGAGCAGGTAGCGCATCTCCCTGTTCTGTGTCAGGTTAGTGACATTGAAGTTCACGTTGGAGAAATCCTCATACGGAGAGAAAGCGTTGGCTTCAGCTCCCTTCACGATATTATCGCGGGAAAGGAGATCGAGCGTCAGGTCTGTTCCTGTAAGAGGCTTGATCGTCATGTTAAGAAGAGACTTGATGTCACTGAATCCCTTAAATGAAACCGTCAGCTCCTGATGCTCCGGAGAACCGACAGTGACAGTGCCGGGAGCATCGTACACAGTGAGTGAATAGGCACCGTCAGCATCGGTTGTAGCTGTCGACGACACCGTAAAGCGATCGTTCACAGTCTGCGTTACGGTAACATACGCACCTTTGAGGAGTGAGTTGATAAAACCGTCGGTTATGGCACCGCTCACCGTAATCTTTGTAAGCGGGGTAAGATCTATCCTTACGTTATTGTCACTCTCCTTAACACTACATTTGCCGTCGGCAGGCCATTGATAT
>CAMWZE010000426.1 GCA_947178685.1 uncultured Porphyromonadaceae bacterium | reverse complement strand
GCGTATAATCCATTCGCGTGTCTCATGGATGTTGTCGCCGGTAGAGAGATCCATCAGCGTGTCGCCACCCCAGTAACAACTCCACACGGCTTTAGCCACCTCCTCGCCTATGCCTGACGAAAGCGCGGAGTTGCCTATATTGGTGTTCAGCTTCACAGCAAACCGCTCACCTATAATCATCGGTTCTGCCTCCGGATGATTGATATTTCCCGGTATGACTGCCCTACCGGCTGCCACTTCCTGACGCACGAACTCGGGAGTGATATAGGAATCTATTTCCAACTCGCTATTGTTCAAATTCTCGCGGATAGCCACATATTCCATCTCCCGGGTGATTATCCCCTCCTTGGCATAAGCCATCTGAGTGACTCTCCTCCCATCCTTGGCCACTCTCGGAAGATTCTGTTTCGGGAAGCGGATATTATCAAGACCCGAATCATCTCTGCGGGCTTTTCCATATTCGGAAGTTATATCCGGAAGAAGATCTGTGTCATTTCTCTCCATTACCCATCTCTCCCTCATACGCGGAAGTCCTTGGTTGATGTCCACCTTGTATGAAGGATCGGTGTAAAGTCCGCTGGTGTCATACACCACCACCGGCCGATTGGGATATTCCACTCTCACACCATTCTCAATCTTTACTGTAGGATAAAGATTAATTTTACGCATAGCCACTCTAAGGTCGGGATAAATCTCACCCTCCTTATATATCTTCTCCGAATTGGGATACCCGGTCAGGTCAATGTTTTGTAGTTTCATATCAAGGATCATTATAAGTTTTCAAGGAAAGAGGTCAGTTCACTGGTGGCTACGGCTGTCACCGACTGACCACCCGGACCTGCGAGATAGGCATTGCGTCCGGCCTCAACCGCCTGACGGAAAGCATCTGCCATCCTTACGGGATCTCCGGCAACTGCGATTGCCGTATTGACGAGCACAGCATCCGCTCCCATCTCCATAGCCGCGGCGGCATGTGAGGGCACACCGAGTCCGGCGTCTATCACCACAGGCACATTGCTCTGCTCTATGATTATCTCGAGAAAATCTCGCGTCAGAAGACCACGGTTTGTGCCGATCGGAGCACCCAAAGGCATCACAGCCGCAGCTCCCACCTCTTCAAGACGTTTGCAGAGCACCGGATCAGCCTGAATATAGGGTAAAACCACGAAACCGAGCTTGGCCAATTCCTCAGTAGCTTTCAATGTCTCCACCGGATCCGGCAACAGGTATTTCGGATCGGGGTGTATCTCCAGCTTAATGAAGTCTGTCTGAAAGATCTCGCGACTCATCTCTGCTGAAAGCACTGCCTCTTTGGCATTGCGCACTCCGGAGGTATTTGGAAGCAGCTGGACATTCTCCCTATTGATATGGGTGAGCATATCGTCGGTTGCCTCGTTGAGAAGGTTCACCCGCTTCATGGCAACCGTAATCATCTCCGAACGTGATGCCAACACAGCCTCAAGCATTATCTCCGGTGAGGAGAATTTACCGGTACCCACAAACAACCGGGATTTGAATTCTCTGCCACCAATTTTCAACACATCATTTTCCATATATGATATTCAATATTTTAGTTGTTTCTTCACTTGGATTCTCAGCTCTCGTGATACAGGAGCTTAAAGCTATGCCGGCAGCTCCGGCATCCAAAAGCGACGGTATATCGTCCGGCTTTATCCCCCCGATAGCCACGAAAGGGCGTTTAATCTCCGGAGCCAACCGTCGGTAACCCTCCAATCCGAGCACGGGGGCAAGTCTCTTTTTCGTAGTGGTCATTCGGAAGGGTCCCACACCATAATAATCGGGTAAAGCCACCATACTCTCATGAATCTGCTCTATGTTGTTCACCGTTAGTCCGATAATCTTTTCGGGCGAAACTAAAGTACGAACCACTGCTACAGATTCGTCTTCCTGACCTAAATGCACACCGTGGCAAAAATCAGTCAGGTCGTAATGGTCATCCACGAGGAGAGTCACCCCATTTTCCTCACAATAAGGATATAGTTCCTGCAGTGCCTCCTTTACTTCTGCTTTATCGGCATCCTTCATCCTCACCTGTATCCATCTTCCCCCGCCATCTATCACTTTGCGAGCCTGCGTGACGGTCTCAGCCACATCTTTGCCATCTGTAATAAACTGCAATGGGAAGTTTCTCATCCGCAGGAATTTCAGAAATAATTGCTTTCCGTCAGCCTTATTCCATATATCACCCAACAAAGCGGCACCGCTGAAACCAATCTCTTTTAAAAGGTCGAAGCTATCCAGAGTTACACCCCCCAAAGCTATAATCCCTGACAAATCTTCACCCTTCAGCTCCGCCATATCCAAATTACCTTTGTATCCTTTCTTGGATATTGAATCGAATATGGGAGATAAGGTTACAAAATCCACACCGGATGCATTCCTACATTCCTCCAATGTATGGCAACTGAGAGCTCTCACAGAGAAATCATGTAGCGAACCCGGTTGCTCATCAGTGAATCGCTCACTACCCTGCACCTTACTACCACTATGAATGGGATTACGGCTGTTAAATTGAAAGCCACAGCCGTACTTCATCGCAAGTTCCGGATAGTCGTGCAGCACTATGCGATTACGAAACCGGCTGTCAATACTTTTGAGAATTTCTTCCGTATCCTCTCTTCCATTTGAAGGTTTACGAAGATGAAGCATATCAAGTCCGGCAGCAAGGAACCGGTTAAGCCATGCGCACTCCTCCCGCAAACCTTTGGAATCAGTCGTTTCCAGGGTAAAGAGATGTATTTTAAACTTATCCTCCATAAGCTGCAGAAATCATCAGCACCTCATCACCCTCATTGATTATATGCGAGGCATAGTCAGCTCTTTTCACCATTCG
>CAMWZE010000425.1 GCA_947178685.1 uncultured Porphyromonadaceae bacterium | reverse complement strand
ATATATGAAACTCAAATCTATTTTTTCATTCGCTGCAACAGCTACAATCTGTGCTGGTTTCTCGGCTTCAGCACAAGAGTATCAAGTTACCGTGAACGAGCAAAACGAGCCAATGGCTACCGGAAAATATGCTCCCACCTGGGAATCACTGAAGCAATATGAAGTGCCCGACTGGTTTCGCGACGCTAAGTTCGGTATATGGGCCCATTGGGGACCGCAATGTGTGGAAGGAAGCGGCGACTGGATGGCACGCTCGCTCTATATAGAGGATTCCAGAGAATACAAGCATCACGTAGAAAACTACGGCCACCCCTCCGAATTCGGATTTAAGGATGTACTTCCTCTTTTCAGGGCCGAGAAGTGGGACCCTGACTATCTCGTGGGGCTTTACAAGAAAATCGGAGCGAAATACTTCTTCGTCCTTGGCAATCACCATGATAACTATGATCTCTGGGACAGCCAGTATCAGGAATGGAATTCCAAAAATATAGGGCCTCACAAGGATATCCTCGCCGGCTGGGCGGAAGCGTGTAAGAAACATGACTTGCCATTCGGCATCAGTCTGCACGCCGACCATGCCTGGAGCTGGTATGAGCCGGCACGTCGTTACGACCGTAAAGGCGACAAGGCCGGAGTGCCCTACGATGGACGCATGACAAAGGAAGATGGCAAAGGGAAATGGTGGGAAGGTCTTGACCCGCAGAAGCTCTACGCCCAGAACCATCCTGACAGCTACGGCTCATGGGCCGACGGAATGATCCATAGCCAATGGGCATGGGGCAACGGAGTGGCTATCCCGTCGGAGGAATTTGTATCAAATTTCTACGACCGTACCCTCGACGTAATCAACCGCTACAATCCCGACCTGCTCTATTTCGATGTAACCGGCGTGCCATTCTATCCCATAAGCGACGCGGGACTAAAAATCGCTACCCATTTCTACAACCATAATCTTGCCACGAATGGTGAGAAAGGCTTCTCTGCCGTTATGTTCGGCAAGATTCTCGACGACACTCAGAAGGAAGCCCTCGTGTGGGACGTGGAACGTGGTGCACCGAATAAAATTTCAGAAAAGCCATGGCAGACATGCACATGCATCGGCGGCTGGCACTACAACGACAAAATCTACAACGACAACCGATATAAGTCGGCCGCCCAGGTTGTGAAGATGCTTGCCGATGTGGTGAGCAAAAACGGCAATCTGCTTCTGAATATACCGCTTCGTGCCGACGGCACATTCGATGAGAAAGAGGAGGCGATTATCAACGGCATAGGCGACTGGATGGCAGTCAACAGTGAGGCAATCTATGCCACCCGTCCCTGGCATATCTTTGGCGAGGGACCAATAGCCGATTCTGATATAAAACTTAACAATCAGGGATTCAACGAGGGAGCCTACACTAAGGCAACCTCCGAAGAAATCCGCTTTACCCAGACACCGAAACATCTTTATGCCATATCGTTAGGATGGCCCGAAGATGGAACGGTAACGGTGAAGTCTCTGGCAAAGGGTTCCGACTACCATAAGAAAAAGATCGGAAGTGTAGAATTGCTTGGCTACGGCAAAGTGAAATTCTCACGCGATGCCGAGGGACTGAAAGTGAACCTCCCGGCAGATGCTCCGAAATCGGTCGCTCCGGTGCTCCGCATCCGTAAATAGGCCGGCTCCCCTATCCCGAATATTGAAGTCATACCACTTCAAAGCAATGTCGTGATATAAAAATATTGTAGGGTGAGAGTTTTTTGACTAATTTTGCAACGTGAAATGCAAATGGAGTAAAATACTCGCCTCGCTTATGATTATCGTGTTCGTGAATTTTATGTTCGCGAACACGATTTTCATGCATATGCACAAAGACATTGCGGGACATTCCATACTCCATTCCCATCCATATCTTCCCAACTCCTCACATTCGCACACCTCCAACTCTCTCGACCTCATCAATGCGTTCAATTCAGCGGCAATCTCCACCGACGTGCCGGAGTCTCTCCCTGTCTTGACGCCCCAATTATCCTATATCACATTCGATACGCCATGGATAGCCTCCACAGTTGTGGAAGAGCACACATCCATCGGCTTACGCGGTCCTCCAATGAAATAATTTAAGGTTTTACGGCCTCGCTCTTTACAGGGCGATTGCCTTACTCTTTCATAAACCTAAGGGGTTTATATTTTTAATCCTGACTGAATTTGTGTGCACCTTTGCTTTACTTAGGTCCATACCCTTTCACTATCAAAATCTTAGATTATTTCCAACTGATGCAAATTCCACATCTTTTTGCAGCAGCGGCTATTGCCGTTGCCTCTCCTTGCGTGTATGCGGTAGAACCATATACCCAAGCTCAACTTGACTCCATCACACAAGCACAGCTTGATTCAATAGCCGATGTTTTCCAGCTCGACCAGGTGGTCGTGACCGGTTCGAAAAGTGAAGTCACCCGTCGCAAAAGCCCCTCTCTTATCAACGTCATGTCGGGCAAACTGCTCACCACTGTAGGGGCCTGCTCTTTAGCCGATGGCCTTGATTTCCAACCCGGAGTAAGAGTAGAGAACGACTGTCAGAACTGCGGTTTCACCCAAGTGCGCATCAACGGACTTGACGGCCACTACTCTCAGATTCTCATGAACTCCCGACCTGTATTCTCTGCCCTAACCGGTGTATACGGCCTGGAGCAGATACCCGCCAACATGATAGACCGTATCGAAGTAATGCGTGGCGGTGGCTCTGCTCTCTTTGGCTCATCGGCCATCGGCGGAACCATCAATATAATCACCAAAGATCCCCGCACAAACTCCGCCAAGGTATCACACACCCTCTCCACGATCGGATTAACCGGCACGCTCGACAACAACA
>CAMWZE010000424.1 GCA_947178685.1 uncultured Porphyromonadaceae bacterium | reverse complement strand
AATCCGAAGTTCTTCAGATAATCAATTCTCTTCTTGGTCTGCTCATCCTTCATCACCATCGCCCCACCCTCAATCGTATTGTAGACTTTGGTGGCATGGAAAGAGAGTGTAGACATATCGCCGGCATTCAATATAGATTCGCCATCAACTTCCACTCCGAAAGCATGAGCGGCATCATAGATAACTTTCAAACCATATTTGTCAGCTATCTCCTGTATTGCCTTGGTATCACATGGTTTGCCATAGCAATGAACGGGCATAATTGCCGTAGTCTTAGGGGTTATGGCTGCCTCAATCTTATTAGGGTCAAGACCACAGTTGGACGGATCGACATCCACAAAAACCGGCTTGATGCCATTCCACCAAAGTGAATGGGTAGTCGCCACAAAGCTATAAGGAGTGGTGATTACCTCACCCGTAATACGAAGAGCCTGCAGTGCAGTTATCAAGGGCAACGTACCATTGGTGAAAAGGCTTATATACGGTACCTTGAGATACTGCGCCAATTCCTTCTCAAGTTGTCTATGAAACGAACCATTATTGGTTATCCACTTGCTTGCCCATATCTTCTTGAGCATTGCGTTGAACTCGTCAAGGTCGGGCAATAGCGGTGATGTCACCGTTATTTGCTTATCGTTACTTTCCATATATGTTGATTTTATTTTCTTCGTATTATTGTAAGCAGTTCTGAAAATTCTGAAAAGCGGAAGAGTTTAGCAAGGCCAACGTAAAGAAGAATTCCTTCAAGAACTCCTACGCCTAATGCAAGCCAAGAATTTAGCGATATACTAGCAATTGTAAAATATACAATGGCACCCACAAAAATACTGAGCACTAGTGTGGGCAATAGATCCTTCATCTGAGAAAGAAATCCTAGTTTGATAAGCTTACCTGTATAGTGTGTATTTATTACAAGGGCTATGATTGATGTAACAATCATTCCGCAACACATTGGAATCAAACCTAATGGAAGGGTAATACAAAGCATTACAACTCCATTTATCTTCTTAATTATCTCAAGACGTAGAAAAAGATCACTTCTACCTTTCACTTGCAACAGATTAAGATTGATGGCATGAACGGGATACCACATTTGAGAAAAACACAGAATCTGTATTATTATAGCCGAAAACAACCACTTTTCTGTCAGGAATGAGAGTATCATAGGCTTCGCCACAGCTGCCAGTCCCATCATTAGAGGAAATATTATAAATGAAGATATCTTTAACAATCTCCTGTATACATCGGCGAGACGTACATCGTCATCTTGAATAGTACACAAAACAGGGAAAGTCACTCTCTGAAATATACCGGTGATATTAGATGATGCAAAGTCGGTAAATTGATGTGCTCGAGTATAATATCCCAAGTCAGAAGCCTTAAATACCTTACCAATTACCAATAAATACATATTACGGTAAATGGTATCCAATAATCCAGACACTAAAAGTTTTGACCCGAAACTGAAAAGTTCATGAAATGATGACCATGAATATGCCCAAATTGGCTTCCAATGAGATAAATACCATAATAGTAAAGTAATGATAGCTAGATTTGTAAGCTGCTGATATACTATAGCCCACACTCCAAATCCATTATATGCCATCCAAATTCCTAAAGCCCCTGCGATAATACTTCCAATAAAAGATGCTGTGGCTTGCGTTTTAAAGTCAATTTTTATCGTCAGAAGAGCTCTTTGGACAACAACTAATGAATTCAAAATAACACTTAATCCTATGACTCTCGTTAATGGGATTAGTATCGGTTGTTTATAAAATTCAGCAATCCAAGGAGCTGCAATATAAATTAATAAATAGAAGAATATACCTACTCCAATATTGAAGTAAAATACAGTAGAATTATCTACCTCTGACCGATCTTGTTTACGTATTAACGCGGAAGAAAAACCACTATCGACAAAAGACTGCGCAACGGCTATGAAGATGGCTAACATTCCGACCAAACCGTAATCCTCCGGTGTCAGCAGTCGAGCCATGATGATCATGACCACGAACTGGATCCCCTGAACGGAGAAGCGTTCGAGGGTACTCCAGATGGTACCCTTGACTGTCTTGTTTTTCAGTGACTCTGCCACGGAATTTAATTTGGATTATTCGGATTTATACCGTTTTATCTTTGATTTAAGCCACCACCTCTTTACCGAGCAAAGCGACACATGATACAAATATATCCTGTGGCATGTATGGTCGGGAAGAGCAGAGAAAGATGCTGAGAGCCGAGAGGATACGGCTATCAAATTGATCTGCTTTGTAGAAGAGGGGGCGGAGGGAGGTGAAGAGGTGTTGTTTGAAGGCTTTTTGACCTGCGCCTTCGTAGAACCAGAGGTCGGTTTCCATCAGGATTGCCGCCTTTTGGAGGAGATCGTAGAGGGTTGTGCCTTCGGTAGCAGCGCCACGCAAGGAGGAGCCGGTATTGGCTCCCGTTATATCTTTGTACCAGCGGTCGAGCATGGCGGTTGACCATTGCAGGGGACGACCCAGGTAGCGGGGATCGCGCTTCGCGATTCCTGCGTTGATTCCTCGGTAGAGGAGGTAGGGGTCGATGCTTTTGTCGCCACGAATTCTGGCTTCGAAGTCTGCAAGGATATCTTTCATTGGAGATAGTGCTTGTATTCGGTGAGGAGTTCGATTTTTGCCTTGGAGTCAGCCGGAAGTTTCTTCAATGTCGTGTACGCTGCTGTCAGACGCTCGCGGTCGATTCCATGGATAGCGTGGTCACCGACAGAAGAACTGTTTGCTTTCGCAGGGTGAGCTGAATCTTTGTCGAGGATGCCCATCACCAGATTTACCAGGCCTTTTGTCCAGTCGTTGGTGACCACATCCTGTAGCTTGCGGAATT
>CAMWZE010000423.1 GCA_947178685.1 uncultured Porphyromonadaceae bacterium | reverse complement strand
CGTATGTTGGAGGCATTGCCGTCATGGATTCTAACTATTGTTGTAACTTTGGCAATCCTCTATCTCACGTTGTGGCCCGACCCGTTGCCCGATGACACGCCTCAACTGTTTCCGGGTGCTGATAAAGTGGTTCATGCCTTGATGTTCGGTGGACTGACACTTGTGTTGCTCATCGACCGTCAGAGAGGAATCCGCTGGCGTCCGTTACGAAAAAGATTTGTATGGAGTGTGGCGTTGGCCTCAGCAGTGTTTGGTGCTGTGATAGAGTGCCTTCAATGGGCTATGGGACTTGGGCGCGGTTTCGAGATTGCCGACATCGTCGCTGATACTGTCGGCAGCCTGTTGTTTGCATTGCTATGGCTCCGTTTCCAGTGCCGTTGGTCATCTTAGTCATCTGGCGCATCCGGTAAGGGCACGAAAAAACTATAATACTCTAACCTCCTGATTATGACTGATGAGGAAAAAGATATGAAACCGGTTTCTCCCGAGGGGAATCCCCCGCAAGCGCAGAAACCGGAAGATGAAACAAAACCGGTTTCTCTCGATGATGATTCACCGCAAAAGGGGAATCCCGATGATGATTCACCGCAGAATGAGAACCCGGAAGATGAAACTCCGAAGAAGAAAAAACGTCATCGCTGGCTACGCATCACACTTAAAGTGCTGATGTGTATTGTCATATTTATACTTCTCATACCTGTGCTCCTGTATGTTCCCCCCGTTCAGACCTTTGTGAAGAACATCGCCTGCAACGTGGTGAAGAAATCCACTGGTATGGATATTTCCATCGACCGTTTCCGTCTCAAATGGCCCGTGGATATCTCCCTTCAGGGGGTGACTATCCTGGAGGCTACCGGCGACACCATGGTCAATGCAAAGGAACTTATAGCCGACGTAAAGCTGCGCCCGCTCCTCAACCTTGACGTGCAGATTAACCGTCTCGACCTCATCGACGGTTACTACCGTATGCTCTCGCCCGACTCATCCATGCTCCTGCGTCTTAAGGCCGGTTTCCTGAGTGTCGACGATAAGTCGCAGGCTAATCTGCGCGATATGAACATAGCCCTCAACAAGGCTATACTCAAGGATGGCAACGTGTCGCTCGTGATGGATCCCTCGAAGCAACAGGAGAAGAGCGATACCACCACAACCGCTATGTTCATAGGTGCCAAAGACTTGACTCTCGAGAACTTCACCTTCGGCATGACGATGCCTCCCACGATCGACACCCTTAATCTTGTGGCCGGCTCGCTCAAGATCCGCAACGGCGTGGTCGATCTTGGCAAGAACGCCATATCTGCCGATTATCTTGGTGCCACCGACGGCAATGCAGTCTATCTTACCCCACCGGTGGCATCCGATTCCACCGCTACGGCTCAGTCTTCCACGGCTACGGCGCAGGCTTCTGCCGCCAAAGCCTCGGCTCAGACAGGGTCCGCGCAAATGGCGGCTTCCGATTCCGTTGCCTCCCCGCCGATGGTGATCAAGGGCGACACGGTGGAACTGAAGAATTTCAAGGCACTCTACGCAGTGAAAGATGCGAAGCCGCTTCCCGGTTTCGACCCCTCTTATATAGAGGTGAGCGATGTCAACATCTCGTTGCGCAACTTCTACAATGCGGGTTCCTCGCTCGACCTTCCCATCACCGCCATCACCGCCAAGGAGCGTAGCGGACTTGAGATTACCTCCGGCAGCGGCACAGTGGCGATCGACTCCGCAGGTCTTGCACTCCGCGACTTAAATGTCACCACACCATATTCCACCCTCGGGGCAACCGCCGGACTTCCATTCTCCCTGATGGCGATGGAACCGCAGGCCCCGGTCAACGTAAAGTTGCAGGGTCAGGTGGGTCTCCCCGATGTGGAGGCTTTCATGCCCGATCTTGCGGTCTACACCCGCAAACTTCCTCAGCGTGCCCCCCTCGGTCTTGATCTTGAGGCGGAAGGCACACTCTCCGATGTGGCGATTCCACGCCTGGCCGCAGATATGCCCGGTGTCTTCTCCCTGAAGGCCAACGGACGTGCGGCCAATGCGCTCGATTTCAAGAACCTGAAGGCCAATGTGGATTTCGACGGCTCAGTCGTGAATCCGGCTGTGGTGGACGGTCTGCTCGGCAACGTGGGTTTCAAGATGCCCCGTCTGCATCTCACAGGCACCGCCACCGCCAATCAGCAGGCTTACGGCGCGAATTTCAAGCTGCTCACCTCCGTGGGTGATGTGGCGGCCGACGGCAAGGTCAACATGACCGCCGAGTCTTACGATGCCCGCGTCAACCTCCGCAATGTCAATGTGGCGCATTTCGCACCCACCATGGGTGTGGGTAATGTCACCGCCGCGCTTCAGGCGCATGGAGCCGGGTTCGACCCCGAGCGTCCGCGGGCCCACACGGATATAAAGCTCGACATAGCCTCTCTCGCATATGAGAAGCAGGTGCTCAAGAACATTGTGGCCGACGTTCAGCTCCTCAACGGAGTCTACTCTCTGCAGGCGATGTCGAAAAATGAATTCGCCGACTTCAATATCCAAGGCTCCGGCACAGTCGGTCCCGACCTATATACATTTGATGTGGCGGGCGATCTCACCCACCTCGACCTTCAGTCGATCGGACTTACCCCCGACCGCAACGAGGGACACGGCAAGATATCCGTCAAGGGTACGGCAAGTCCCAAGAAATGGAACTACGATGTGGATCTCACCCTTCACGATATCCGCTGGGAGGTGGCCGACGCCGTGTATGATATCCCCGGCTCACTCGATGCGAAGTTCCGTTCGGATGCTGTGAGCACGAACGCAGATGTCGATGCCCTCCTCAAGAGTCTCAGTTTAGAGAGTCCCGTCGGACTCAAGCATCTGCTTGACCGCTTCACGCTCACCACCGAC
>CAMWZE010000422.1 GCA_947178685.1 uncultured Porphyromonadaceae bacterium | reverse complement strand
CGACCAGCCACGAGCCTCAAAGCGCCAGGGGGCATGGGCAAGTAAGTTCAAGGCATCTTATGTTGACGATAACGGCAACGATATCCGTCCGATTAACTTCAATGTCGGAAACTTCACAGCCCCCACTTCCGATGCTCCGTCAATGCTCTCGCTTGATGAAGTTGAGACAATGTTCCATGAGTTTGGTCACGGTCTGCATGGCATGCTCTCCCGCGCCCGTTACAAATCTCAGTCAGGCACTGCCGTTGACCGTGATTTCGTGGAGCTCCCCTCTCAGATTCACGAGCATTGGGCCTTTGAGCCGGAACTTCTCAAGACGTATGCCAAGCATTACCAGACAGGTGAGGTAATTCCCGACGAACTTATTGCGAAACTCGAGGCATCGTCAACCCACGGATCAGGCTTCCATATGGCTGAGCGAATCACGGCCGCGTGGCTCGATATGCAATACGGTCTTCTCAATCCGGAAGGCGACATTGATATCAATGCTTTCGAGCAGAAAGTTGTAGATGAACTCGGTGCTCCTTCCGAGGTGGAATATCGCTACCATAGCCACTATTTCAAACATGTGTTTGGTGGAGAGCAATACGCATCGGGTTATTACACCTATATGTGGGCGGAAGTGCTCGATTGCGACGGCTTCGATCTCTTTGCCGAGAACGGTATATTCGACAAAGCGACAGCCGACTCACTCCGTAAGAATATCCTGGAGACAGGTGGCAGCGAGGATCCAATGACTCTCTTCATACGCTTCCGCGGTCAGAGTCCCACACCCGACGCTCTCATGCGTAAGTATGGTCTCGATCCCAATGCACCGAAGATTCCTCTCAAGATCAACAAGCCAAAGATCTCACCCAAGATGGTGGAATAACCTATAAAAAAATATGCCATAGATCAATTACGTAATTGACTTATGGCATATTCTTTTTATTCTTACCTCAATTCTTTCAACGTCCTCTTCGGCTTATTGCGCCACTTCTGCAGGGCGGTGAAGATACCAATGAAGCAGACCCACAAAGAACGCTCCACCTATGATATTACCAATTGTAGCAGGAATAAGATTGTTGGTCACACATTCCCACACGCCTATCGGCGCACCCTCCATCAAAGCCAATGGAAGATAAAACATATTCGCTATACAATGCTCATAACCGAGCACCACGAAGGCCATTACCGGTAGCCAGCAACCCAAAGATTTCTCCAGAAGGTTGTGGCCCGACATTGCAAGCCATACTGCCAAACACACAAACCAATTTGCACCAATTCCTTTAAGAAGCACTACACCCCAACTCATTGAGGTCTTCGCAACCCCGATGTTTATTATAGCCGAATGCCACGGATCAGGGGTTGTAAGACCCGCGAGATAGACAAAGAAATAGGTAAAGCCCAACGCCCCTACAAAATTACCGAGATATACCAGGCCCCAGTTAATCAGGATAGCCCTTAGACTGTATTGACGCCTCATATAAGCCGGAATAAGCATCGCATTGTTACCCGTAAAGAGTTCGGCACCCAACACAACCACTAAAATCAGTCCCAGGGGGAAAGTAGCTCCGGCAAGAAATTTAGCTATTGCCGGATTAGCGGCGCATGCCTCCGGGAAACCGAATCCTACCGTCAGCGACAGGATACCGCCCATTGCGATAAAAGCACCCGCTGCTATAGCAGCTACAAAAAGTCGTTTAGTGTGTCGGAGTGTCACCTCCACCTTGTTGCATCCACCTTTCACTGAAGCCTCCAATATTTCGGCCGGTGTTTTAATCTGCATCGTCTCTGTGTTTAATGATTAAGTAAGTAATCTTTCTTAAGACATATTAAGGCAATACCACTGAAGTAAATATCGCCTCATAAGTCGAGTTGTTATCAATCCGACTACAAAGTTAATCAATTTACAGTTCTTATAGAAATATTGGTCCCGCTCAGACATACCCGACACAAAAAAGGATGACCCCCGGTTGAGAGGATCATCCTTCTGTTTCTATAGTCTGGCAGAGAGGATTCCGTTGCCGGAACCCGGTCTGACATCGTTGTTTATCTTACTTCTTGTTGCCGAAGAAACGGTTGTAAAGACCTGCGAAGCCCTGGCCATGACGAGCCTCGTCTTTTGCCATCTCATGAACAGTGTCGTGGATAGCGTCGAGGTTCTGAGCCTTCGCATTTCTTGCAATACGCATCTTGTCGGCATTGGCACCGGCCTCTGCATACATACGCTTCTCAAGGTTGGTCTTGGTGTCCCAAACCATGTCACCGAGCATCTCTGCAAATTTGGCAGCGTGCTCAGCCTCCTCCCATGCATAACGCTTGAAAGCCTCTGCAATCTCGGGATAGCCCTCACGGTCTGCCTGACGGGCCATTGCAAGATACATACCTACCTCAGTACACTCACCGGTGAAGTGATTGTTGAGGTCTTTTTTCATCTCCTCATCAGTGTCTTTTGCAACACCGATCTCGTGTTCTGTTACAAATTGAAGAAGTTCTTTCTGATCAAGCTCTTTGAATTTTGAAGCAGGAGCGCCACACTGAGGGCACTTTGCAGGAGCCTCTTCGCCCTCTGCTACATATCCGCACACGGTGCAGATCCATTCTTTTGCCATAATTATTTGAGTTTAATTTTGAGTTATTTTGGGTTAATTTACTTAACTTCGCATCATGGATTGTAAATTGAAGTTTACGCCCGGAGATTCATCCGGCATTGACTCAATCAAACATTGTCTCATGATACCTTACCGATATAAACAAACATCTCTCGAAAAAGTTGTACGGAGTTGCATAAAAAATGCCGACGTAAGATCTTTGGTGGTCACTGTCAGCGGTGGTGCCGACAGCGTAGCCCTCATAGCGGCCCTATCATCCCTCTCCCGTTATCTTTCTATCAATGCCTTACAT
>CAMWZE010000421.1 GCA_947178685.1 uncultured Porphyromonadaceae bacterium | reverse complement strand
CGGAGTGAAGTACACTCTTACAACTATTGGAGAGCGCGGATTTGACTTTTGTAGAGCTCTGAAATCAGTTTCTATTCCGGAAACAGTCACGCATATTGATAAGAACGCTTTTGGCCTTTGCTCTATGGAATATGTAAACTTCGCAAGTCTCGAGAGCATATTAAATATGTGGTATGGTGTTTCTGGTGAGGATTCGTCTGAAAATGGGAGTCAACCTATCAACTGGAGTAAGAAGTTGTATATCGATGGTGAAGAAGTAACAGAGATTGTCATACCAGATGGGGTAAAAGAAATCGGTGGTTATGTTGGTGGATCTATTTTCGATAATGGTCCAAAGTGGCAGCGCTATGCATTCTTTGGAGCCAGAAGTATTACTTCTGTAAAATTACCCGAAACTCTTACAAGTATAGGTGGCTATACTTTTTGCAACACCAGTATTGAGGAGCTTACATTACCCGAAACTCTTACAAGTATAGGTGCCCATTCCTTTGAGAATACCAAAATTAAGGAGCTTACATTCCCTGAAATGCTCACAAGTATAGGTGGCTACTCTTTCTATCAAACCAATGTTAAGGGGCTTATAATCCCCGAATCTGTTCAATATATTGGTTATGGTGCATTCGGAAAATGCGCAGGTCTTATTGATGTGATGCTACTTTCCAAAGAATGTGAAATTGAAGACTCAGCTTTCAGCGACTGTAGCAATTTGCTTAAGGTCGCAGCTTACAATACCGATTTTTTGGACACTTTCTCTGATAATATATCAAAATGGACTATCATAGAAGGCGAAACAGTAGATGCCCAAAAGGGAATAATATGGGCTGATCCTTCCAATCCTAATCCATATCCGTGGGTGTCAACTAAATATTCCGGTAAATTAGAGCTACCCGAAGGTGTCACTTCACTTTATTGGAATTGCATGGCAGAATGTTCGGATATCACGGAAGTAGTATTGCCGGAATCTCTTGAAACGATAGGTGCAACTGCGTTCTACCAATGTTCAGGTCTGGAGAAGATTCTCATCCCGAACTCAGTTAAAACCATAGGTAAATCCGCGTTCTACCAATGTACAAGTTTGAAAGAGATTATATTGCCGGAATACCTTGAAACAATACCCGAAGGGGCGTTCAATCAATGTTCCAGTCTGGAGGAGATTCTTATTCCTACAAAGGTGACTGAGGTGGGTCAATATGCTTTTTATTCTACTAAACTCCAAAAGGCCGGTTATCCCGATGCAATTTCCAATCCTTTCGGAGAGGATGTTCTTGCCATCGAGTATGATGCCTACAATTCAAAAATAGAGAATGGTTGCGTATATTCCCGCAGAAACGATATGCTCTATTACGTTCCAATGACTGTGGGCCCGGACTTTGTAGTTCCTGATGGGGTAACTGAAATTACTGACGATGCTTTCGCCTTGTGTAAAGGTCTCACAACGTTGACTCTTCCCAACACCATCACAACTCTTGGTAAACGTGTCTGGAATGGATGTAATGCTCTAAAGAGCGTCACATGCTATGTTACAGAACCGATAAGTGCAGAACGTGACCTTTTCCCGGTTGATGCTTACGATACGGCTACGCTTTATGTTCCCACTGAGAGCTTGTCGGCTTACGGAAAGACTAAGCCTTGGAGTTATTTCTACGATATCAAAAGCATTGAAGCATCAGGCGTGGAAACTGTTCCCGCTATAGAGGATGTCGCTATCGACTTTACTCTTCCCTACGAAGTCTTTAACCTCAACGGTGTGAAGATAGCCGACAGCACAGATAAGCTTCCCGCCGGCATCTACATCATCCGTCAGGGCAACGCCGTGAAGAAAATCGCAGTGAAATAACCGGTAGATCCCAAATACTTAATCCTATACTCTTGAGGGGCGCATCCATCCGGTTGCGCCCCTCATTTTATGCTCCACACAAGAGAAAAAGCGATTGACAGGTTAATTTTTAACTTGTCAATCGCTTGTATTTTAATTATTTAAGGCGTAGATTTCGCCCGATTACGGCTTAGTACTCCTCCTCGTTGAATAAAAGGACAGAAACTGATATTCAATTATTTAGCTCATAAATCTTGAATATAGACAAATGAATTGGGCGATGAAAGACGATAAAGATCCGATGAAACGATTATAGTCCGGCTAACAGTTCCGAGCCTGTCAAAACCTCCATCTTAGAAAATGCGAACAGTTTCTTTCCGAGGTCTTTCAGGGATGCTCCGATATGATATACCTCCTCATCAATTATAAGGAAGCGGTCGTGAGCCTTCGTGTATTTATGAAGCGTAACGCCGGGATACTGCTCATTATGTTTCTCTACATCCTGACGTAATTGTTTTGAAATCTGACCGTCATAAATATCCACTGTCACTCCCGACTTGCGCTTGGACAACTGCACAAGCACCGAATCATCAATATAATTATCAATTACCACAATCCTATTATTAGCCTGACGTATCAAATCGGCAATAAGGGCGTAGGCATCAAAAATCTGCCCGTTGAAGAAGACTCCCTCTTTCGGTTTATCATAGTCTCCAAGTTTATCCAGAATAGCATCAACTTTCTCATCAGTCTTCAACTGCTTCATCTCGATTCTTTCGATTCTTTGGAATATAGAGGCGTTATTGATGAGGAAATTACGCATTGCCACGAATGCATCAATAATGCGAATACTGGTTCTGACAGCAGTCTCACTTTTCAACACAGCAGAAAGCATGGCAACCCCTTGCTCAGTGAAAGCGAATGGATTGACTTTAGAGTGTTTCAGTGAATTGAACCGGTCGCAATTTGCGACCAGTTCCTCTTTCTCCTCATCTGTAAGAGGGAATCTAAACGAATCGGGGAATCTCTCAAGATTTCTTTTGACTTGCTCATTTAATCGCTTTGTTTCGACAC
>CAMWZE010000420.1 GCA_947178685.1 uncultured Porphyromonadaceae bacterium | reverse complement strand
ATCTTATGTTCTGTATTACCATTAGTAAATTCCATAGAACTAATAAGAGTTTCTATAGTACTTTCTGTAGTACTTGGGGCGGCGTTAGGGGGTAATGGATCGGTACTTGATCGGTGGTTGATCGATCCGTCCTCTTACTTGGTTGGTATTCAGGTTTCACATCGACAGCCGGCTGTAATCCGGCGATTGCCTTAGCAATTTCCCGTTGGGTATCATCCGTCACTTCCTGCCCGATAATCTTCAGTGACTTCGACGTTATGCCGAAAATTAACCAACCGTCTTCCGTATTCAGGAACGCGCATGCCGCATGCATACCGTCTTTAAGCTCGCCGCTAGTTTTCTTAAGCTCCAGAGTCCGCGACTCATCCGAAGCAATCAAAGCCTTTATATCGTCAATTGTCATCATTGTTGGCAAAGTTGCAGGATTTTAATCAATTATATAAGGAGATAGAGATGTTGTTCAACATAGTTCGGCTTTTGATTTTGGCAGTTGTCAAATATATTCAACTCGTATATATATATTCAGTTGGTGAATGGAATTATTGGAGAATAGGTCTTAATTCATCGCACCCTCTTTTTGGACCGTAAATTGGACCCAATAAAAGAATATAAAAAGAAATAATAATTTATATAACCATCGCGCGAGCGCGATAAAGAATAGTCCGAGAAATGTATAGGATATTGATTATCTAGGAATTATTTACTAAATTTGTATTCTTAAAATCTGTGATATGAAAGCAAATGATATACAGGATCTTTTCAATAGTTTCGAATCAATAGCTATCGAATACGATGGCGTGGAGTGCTGGAGTGCGAGGGAACTGGCGCCCGTAATGGGTTACTCGCAATGGCGAAACTTTCAGTCAATTATTGAGAAAGCGAAAGAATCTGCAACGAATGCAGGGGAAAATATATCAGACCATTTTGCTGATGTCAGCAAAATGGTCACGCTCGGGTCAGGTGCTAAGCGTCAAGTAGATGACGTAATGCTTACTCGCTATGCATGCTATCTTGTAGCCCAAAATGGCGACCCTCGTAAGCCTGAAATTGCTTTCGCCCAGAACTATTTTGCAGTTCAGACACGTCGTGCAGAGCTTGTTCAGCAACGACTACTTGATTATGAACGTGTTCAAGCTCGTGCCAAACTTGCTGAAACGGAGCATACACTATCCGGAGTCCTCTATGAGCGCGGTGTAGATTCCAAAAGATTTGCAATAATCCGCACTAAAGGAGATAGGGCTTTATTTGGTCTTGATACGGCGACAATGAAGCGCCGGGTTGGAGCTCCCGAGAAAAGACCCCTTGCCGACTTTCTATCGACGGTGGCGATTAAGGCAAAGGATCTGGCCGCAGAGATGACTTCCGTCAATGTTCAGCAGAAAGATCTCCATGGACAAGTTGGAATAGAACGGGAGCATGTAGACAACAATAGTGCCGTCCGGAATATGCTGCTTGATCGAGGAATCCGTCCCGAAGCACTTCCTGCTGGAGAAGATGTAAAGAAAGTGGAACGTCGCCTAAAAGCCGAAGAAAAGAAAATCCTCACCAAGAAAAAGAAGTAATAGTAAACACTAAATTTTTTGCCGGATTTTGCTGTGCCGGAGAAAAATAAAGAATCCCGAAAAATCGTTGATTTTCAGGATTCTTACGCGATTTGCTTTCGCTTTGTGTGGTCCTACTTATACTGCATTGTTTTAGTTAAATAGGTAATATTCAAAGGTTTGCATGATGAGTTTTGTGAAATGGACACGTCCTGCACACCCATTCGCTTCATCATTATTCAATGCCTTGTTATGCGTTGCGGAAAGCCTCTGCAATCCGTCTGTCTCTACCAAGATCTAACCTCGGTTTCAGTAATGCAAATTTAGCCAATTTTTCTCGCAAATGCCATAGTCACCGGTTTAACAATCCTTAAAATGAACCTGTTAGAGTAATAATTAGGACGGAATCTCGCCACTGTCGCAAGTTTTGCGATTTATTAGACCTAAATTTGTCGCAAGTTAGATTGCTGATTTATAGAATTATATCTTATTTGTCGCTTTGAAACTCACGACAAAATCTCAGAGATTAGGATAAAATTGGACTTTATTAGACCTGATTTGTCGCAAGTTTATATCGTAATGTATTTGTTGCTCCTATGGTTTCTACAAGTCCTTCCTCTATAAGTCCTTTTAGTAATCGCTGAATGGATCGGATGTTAATTTCCTCTCCGATTCGGACATTTATATCCTTAATGGATGTCGGTTCGTAGAGTTTGAGGTCTTCCATGATAAGCTCACGAAGCCTATGGGGTTCAATTCGTTTCAGAGTGGTCTTGCCTGTGAAGTCGCTGTCGCGCAGTAGTTGGGGATTGACGCGATATTCAACGCCTCTTGTCTTTGCATCATTGGTTTCTACAATCCCTATCTCGATAAGGGGACGCAGCCACGGACGCAACGCGACATTATCTCTCAATTCAAGTTGGCGAATCAGTTCTGAGCCGGAGATACTTCCGGCTTGTGCTATCATGCCGAGACAGATTACGTGTTTCTGCTTCAATGGGAAATTTTCGGAAGCTCGTTTTATAACCTTGATAGCCTCTTCACTGACAATCCGTCGTTCGACAATGGCTGTCACCGAATCATCACCCTCTTCTACTCGTGGCACTTGCTTGCCGTTCGTCAGCTGGACTTCATACATCTTATCGTATCCTGATCCCTCACGTTCCATCAGATGAAGCGAAAAGAAGAGATTTGCCATCCGCTCGTTTCGCTTTACCGATTTGTGGAGTATATTGTTCTCTGTTACACCCAAAGGCAGCTGGCCGGGATTTACAAATTCCACTCTGTCAGGATGAATATTGATGAAGATGTCACCAGCCACTGCGTATGAGCGATGCACAAGTGCTTGTGTAAAGT
>CAMWZE010000419.1 GCA_947178685.1 uncultured Porphyromonadaceae bacterium | reverse complement strand
ATGGGTAAGATAGTGGACGTTGATCATGCCAGCGACATAGCGTCGGCAGAAGCTTTTTTAAATAATTAGAATATCGGAAGGTCGGATAATTGAAAGGTATGCTTTACGATGATCCGGTCTTTAAAACTTCAGAAATATGGCAGAGATAGAGATAGCGGGGGTCATGAGGGCAGGGGCCTACTCCCCGAACCATATAGGGAATGACGCGGCCATCTTCAACGCAGCCGCCGACCAATTGCGCAAAAGAGGATGCGTGGTCAACATTTATAGTGAGGAACAGTTTCGCGTTGCAGACATAAAGGAGCAGGTGGTGCTCAATATGTGTCGAGAGCAGGCTTCCATTTTAAAGTTGCAAAAACTGGAAGAGGGGGGAAAGCTCGTGATAAATTCCGGCTTCGGGATTGAGAATTGCACCCGGGAGCGGATGACACGTATCCTTCTGGGGAATAAGATACCTTATCCCGAAAGCCTGATTGTGAACACAAACGAGAGTGTGACAGAGGAATTAAAAGCGGCAGGGTTTTCAAGTTGCTGGATAAAGAGGGGAGATTTTCACGCCATGCACAAGGAGGATGTCAGCTATTGCCGCCATCCGGAGGAGGCTCAGGAGGTGCTCCACGAGTATTTCTACAGGGGTATAAAGCGGGCTGTCATTAACCGTCATCTTCCGGGCGACCTGATAAAATTCTATGGTGTCAGCGGCCAACCGTTCTTCTATTGGT
Source organism: uncultured Porphyromonadaceae bacterium (assembly GCA_947178685.1). The sequence continues at coordinate 2,184 of CAMWZE010000419.1, read as the reverse complement.
TTTATCCTTTCGATGAAGGACACAGCAAATATGGTCTTGAGGCAATCAATGGGAAGAGCCGCGGATTGCCGTTTGACGAAGCTGCGTTGAGGGATATGTGTGAAAAGGCAGGTGAGATTCTTGATGTCAAGATTTATGGAGGCGATTGCATTGTGGATGCTGACGGCACCGTAAGGATAATCGACTTCAACGATTGGCCGAGCTTCGCTCCCTGTCGCACGGAGGCTGCTCCATATATCGCGAAATGTGTGCTGGCTGCTGTAAAAGAATGGAAAAACAAGTGACCCAAAACTAATCAAGATGACAGAACAAAGCAATAAAGCATCCACGAAAGATAACAGTGAATACCAATCGACCCTAAAATCGATGGACACCGAGGAGACCTTCGACCTCATCTTTTATCGGCCGATAGGTTATCGGTGGGCTCTTTTGGCGAGACGCCTCGGAATAACACCGAACGCCATAACAATAGCATCCATCTTCCTGGGAGTAGGGGCCGGGGTGGCATTCTATTTCGATAATTTGTGGATAAATCTCTTGGGCGTGTTCCTGCTTGTGTGGGCTGACAGTTTCGACAGTGCGGACGGACAGTTGGCCAGAATGACCAAACAATACTCACGTATCGGCCGAATCCTTGACGGAGTCAGCGGCGACATATGGTTTGCGGCGATATATGTGGCAATATGTCTTAGAGAAAATGTGACCAGCGACTTTTTCAGTGCGCATCACTGGGTCATCTGGGTTATGGCGGTCGTGACGGGTCTTTGCCATGCCACTCAGGCGGCTATGGCGGATTATTACAGACAGTTTCATCTCTATTTCGTTAAAGGGGAAGATGGCAGCGAGCTTGAATCCGCCTCGAATCTTTGGAAAAAATTCCACGAATTATCGTGGAAGAAGAATTTCTGGAGCAAACTGACCCTTGCTTTCTACACCAACTATACTGTTGGTCAGGAGAAGCGAACTCCCTGGATGCAGAAGCTGCGGGTTGCTCTGAAGGAAAAATATGGCAACGTCATACCTCAGAGTTTTCGCGATGCTTTCCGCGAAAAGAGCAAGCCACTTATGAAATATACGAATATACTGTCGTTCAACACCCGCAGTTTCGCTCTGTTCGCAGCTATTCTTATATTCCGGATGCCGTGGCTTTATTTCGCCTTCGAACTCACGGTGCTTAATATCGTTTTAATATATATGGTGGTTCGCCACGAAAGGATTTGCAAAGGTTTCGTGAAACAGCTGAAGAAATGATATTATAAAATAAGTAGAGATATGAATGTAGATGTAAGCAAGATCAAAGGTGTTATATTCGACTATGGAGGCACGCTCGACACGGGAGGTGACCACTGGAGCGAAGTGATCTGGAGTGCATGGCAGAAAGCCGGTGTTCTGGTAGACAAGGTAGTCTTCCGAGAGGTGTATGTCTATGCGGAGCGGGAGCTCGCACGGACTCTCCATATTCTTCCCCATCATAATTTCAACGACCTCCTTAACATAAAGATGCAGATAGAGCTTCAGCGTCTGACGGAGCTCGGACAGTTCTCCCCCGAGGAGATAGAACCTAAGGCCAAGGAGATAGCCTCTCTCTGCTATGCTTCAGCCAAGGAGTCGGTGGAGAAAGCGAAACCCGTTCTGGAGGCGCTTTCAAAGCGATGGCCGATGGTGCTTGTGTCTAATTTCTACGGAAACATAGAGACAGTTTTGAAAGATTTCGGAATAGACGGCTATTTCAAGAAGATTATCGAGAGCGCTGTTGTAGGGGTGCGTAAGCCGGATCCGAAGATATTTGAATTGGGAGTGGAAGCCCTGGGTCTGAAGCCGGAGGAGGTCATAGTGTTCGGCGACAGTTATTCGAAGGATATTGTTCCTGCCGAGAAGGCGGGATGTCAGGTATTCTGGCTTAAAGGGAAAGGGTGGACAGCAGAGGAAGACGCGCAGATGCATCCGAATATCATCGAAAGTCTTGACGAGGCTCTCGATTTTATTGAAGGAGCCTAAGTCAACTAAAAAATACAATTAAAATCGGGCTAAAGAACGAATAAAATCGTTTAGCCCGATTTTATTTTTTTAACAAAAGAATAGCATGATGAATAATTCTTCACATAAATTGGTCAAAATATCGGTTTATTTCGAATTAGTAAGAAATACGGGACTAAATTTTTTTAAATTTGTTTTGTCAAATGC
>CAMWZE010000418.1 GCA_947178685.1 uncultured Porphyromonadaceae bacterium | reverse complement strand
CCATACTCCCATCCAATATTCGGGAGTGGGAGGCACAATACCCGACACACTCTTTACAAAAGCATCAAAGAAGACGTCATAAGGAATGGTGCCATCTTTAACAAGACCGATATTCACACGGTAGAAAATTCCACGGAATCCCGTAGGTTCATATTGCGGACCGTCGAAATCGGTGGTCTCCGCCATCTCCCGCTTCAGATATGCCTCAGCTCCGGCCGTACTCGCAAGTATATGACCGGGCCCGAAGAAATCCTGCATGAAATTCTTGTAGACATCACGATATTGCGATGCCGGATAATTCTTCCGCTGATAGTCCAGAGCCCTACGGATAGAATCGTTCATAGCAACGTTTACATCAGATGCGCCACTGACAGCAACGACTTCAGTCGTATTACTCTCAGGAGTCGTCACTGCCTCTGCTGTGAAGGAGATACCAATTAGCAGAGCCACCGGAATAATATTCATCTTCATCATGTCACCTTTTCTCTTAACTCTCTATGCTTCTCTTAACTCTTTATACCTCCTGTGCTCTTGACTCTTTGAAAGAACGGTAAAGAGTGTAGGAGAATAACGGCAACCAGATGACAGCTGCAAGAGGAAAACTACCAAGCAGCAACCAGCAGAATATCAAGAAGCAACTGCACGATTCAGCGATCAGACATGACTTAACATCCATTTCTGCTACCGGCTTACGGGTGGCGAGCTTATAGGTAGCCCACGAAAGCCAGCCTACAAGAATCACTCCGGCTGCCAATCCGGCTCCCACCTCTACTATAGGCACACCACCCATCTTTACTGACAGGGATATCAACACAAGACACAGCACTATCATAAGCATTGAAATCTCCGAGATGGTGCTATTGAATACATTCTTTATCTGATTTCTCATAAATATATGAATTTGGATTTTGGAGTGAGGAATTTGGAGTGAGGAATTATTCTAATATTTTCTTATCTCTGACAACTTTGTCGGTTATAACTCCGACACAAGAATCAGACCATACATTCTCGGCAGTCTCAACCATATCGATGATAGTATAGATCGGCAATATGATACCCATAATACCCACATTGGCACCGATTCCGGACATCAGCGACAAGGTAAGGAAGTAGCATCCCATCGGTACACCTGCATTTCCAACCGCCGAAAGCACCGATATAAATACCCAGGTCAGCATAGTAACCCACGTTATCGGCATCCCGTTGTTCTGCATCACAAAGAGAGAGGTGACGAGAATAAACGCAGCACACCCGTTCATATTCACTGTAGTGCAGATAGGCAGCACAAACCTTGCCACTTTCGGATTCACCCCAAGTCGTTTCTCCGAGCTCTCCATCGTCACAGGTAAGGTGGCGGCACTACTCTTGGTGAAGAGGGCCATGAGCACCGCCGGCATCATTCCCTTGAGGGTCTTAATCGGATTGATACCCTTTATCAGTAAGAATAGCGGGAGAATCACAAAGAACTGAGTGCAATTGCCGGCCATTATCACAAGCACATACTTACCTAATGAATCGAGCATCACTCCTCCGCTCACCTCCGCAGTCAATTGTGCCGCGAATGCCACAATACCGATAGGGAGAATAGCGATAAGCCAACGTATCAACATAAACAATAATTCCTGCAATCCAAGAAGGCCATTCACCACAGTTTGTTTCGGCTTACTGTCAGGCATCTTCGAAATAGCGATACCGGCCGCGAAACAGAGCAATAGCAGCGACAGCACATTCCCGTCAAGAAACGGCTTCACAATGTTATCGGGAATCACCGACATCAGATGGTCGGAATAGGAAAACTCCACTTTGTCGACACCGCCGGGATTCTCATCCGCCACTATTCCGGCCGGAAGATTTCCCGGAGCGATAAGAACATAATAAAGCAGACCCACCAACGAGGCCACCGCTGTTGTAAGCAACGTATAAGTAATGGTTGTCCTGAAAATCCTACCGGTCTCCTTACCTCCACCTAACGATGCCAACGTGGTTATCACCGCCAAAACAATGGTAGGGACTGCCAAAAGACGGAAAAGTCGCGTAAACACTGTGGCGATAAAAGTCATCACACTATCCACCGCATCAATATGCAGCATACCTACTCCCACACCTACAACAAGTGCCGCGAGCCAAATAATGATCTGATATTTCTTCATAATCAGTCAGTCAATCTGTTTATTTTTGCAAATTTATAACAATTTTCCGGTATTCTAAGTATGAAGTTGTCTAAAATTTTTCATACGTTCCATCCCTGCAAAAAATGAGAAACGGACATCATAACCAACGAAACAGACATCTTAATCCAACCGATATCTTTAATCAAGATGTAAGCGTTATATATATAAGCAACCCTTAGACCCTTTTCTCCTCAGGCAGGATTGAGCCTATAGTCAACAGGATTGATCCATATTTGAATAAAAAACATCCCATTTCGAATTCAAAATTAAATAATAAGCAATGAAAATAGAAACTGCCACACCGGAAGATGCCTCGCTTATTGCCGACGCCATCATCGAGGCTATCGGTCCGGAACTTACAATGCATCTTGCCGGCGACCATAACACGCCAGAAGAGGTGCACGACCTTTTCGCACGCCTTGCCGCCCGCGAGGATACTCAATACTCTTACCTGAACTCCCGCATAGCCCGAGATGAAGAGGGCGCCCCAATGGGTGTGTGCGTGAGTTATGACGGAGCGCAACTCAAGCAACTTCGCCGCCCCTTCTTCGCCGAGGCGAACGCCACATTCGGTTGGGAAATGTCGGCCGAGGATATAGAGAATGTGCCCGGTGAGACTGAACCGGATGAATTTTATCTTGATACCCTCATGACACTCCCCCGATTTCGTGGGAAAGGTGTAGGAAAAAATCTAATACTCGATGCTGCCGAGAAAGCTCGTCACTCCGGAAAGCCA
>CAMWZE010000417.1 GCA_947178685.1 uncultured Porphyromonadaceae bacterium | reverse complement strand
CCCTATGGGTGTATATTATATCCCTATTTCATATCTCAGGTGGATATCCGGAGGTATGCAGTGACGATTTATATATGCACAGCGTGGGGCTGGCGTTGCTCGTTTCGATTGACGGGCATTTTCCAGAGCCTTACACAGTGGAGCGAGCAACGATTGAGGCTCCACGTTTTTGTAATATGGACTGGAACGTACTAAACAAATCGACTCATTCGGAGATTCATGAGTCCCGTTGTCCGAATGAGTAGCAAGTTCTTCAATAATACACCCTCAAATACTCTTTTTGAGAAATTAAAAGGTATAGCCGACAGTATGCATGGATTCACCCGATTCCTTGCTGTTGTCGGCTATTTCCGTTCTTCAGGATATTTCAAACTCCGTAAAGAACTTGGGGATATTTCCGACATCCGAATTCTTATTGGTATTAATGCTGACGACATTTTTAGGAAGCATAACCTTGGATGGGAAATGCTTGAAGCACCGGAGCGTGCTAAAGAATTATTTAACGAGCAATTTATACGTGATATAGTTGACTCAAACTATACCAAAGAGATTGAAGAAGGAATACTTCAGCTTTGCAAGGACTTATCTGACGGACGATTACAACTGCGGCTTCATCCATCAAAAAATCTTCACGCTAAGTTTTACCTATGTCTCCCGGAGAATCATACCCAACATTCGGATGGATGGGTGATAATGGGATCCTCCAACATTTCTGATTCCGGACTTGGAACGGGGAAAGCTCCTCGTTATGAACTAAACGTGGCAATGAAGGACTATGATGACGTACACTACTGCCATGAGGAATTTGAGGCTCTCTGGAGTGAAAGTATTCCACTATCCTTAGATGATGTGAGAAAACCGACTGATGACACTTATTTAGGAGAATATCAGCCTACTCCATACGAGATTTATATTAAAGTCTTGATCGAAGTATTCGGAGATCAAGTTGAGGATGATTTCAACATACAACTTCCGGATGGCGTGATGGAATTGAAGTATCAGAAAGATGCCGTCATTCAAGGATACCAGATGCTGATGCAGCACAATGGTTTATTCTTGTCCGACGTTGTCGGTCTTGGGAAAACCATGATCGCCACGATGATCGCCAAACGATTCATTGAGGCTAACGGGAAAAATACTAAGATTCTCGTTGTCTTTCCTCCGGCTCTTGAAGATAACTGGAAATCTACATTCAAGCTATTCGGCATCTACCGCAAGGCTCAGTTCATAACTAACGGAAGCTTATCAAAAGTCCTTGAAGGAAAAGGGAACTATCACGATAAAGAGGATTTTGACCTCATCATAGTAGATGAGGCACACCGGTTCCGTTCGGATACATCCAACCGATATGATGAGTTGCAGAAAATATGTAAATCCCCCTGTTCCAATCCCGGATTGCTTAAATCATTTCGTAAGAAGGTAATGCTTCTCTCGGCAACGCCTCTTAATAATCGGCCGGAGGATCTGCTCAATCAGTTGCAACTGTTTCAAGATACTCAACGTGCTACCATTGACGGTATTACAAATCTTAAACAGTTCTTTGCTCCCCATATAGCCAATTATAAAAAGCTAATGAGAGAGCGAGATTCTCGGGATGTCAGCCTTGAGGTAGATAGGATATATGAGGATATTCGTGATAAGGTTATTGATAAAGTAACCATACGTCGTACCCGTAACAATATTCTGAACGATCCGGATTATAAGTCTGACTTGAAAAAGCAAGGCATTGTCTTTCCTACCATCTTGCCTCCTAATGAACTGGAGTATGAGCTGACACCATCCCTTAGCCAAAGTTTCACTACTACGCTAACAGCTCTGACTGATGAAAAGGCTGAGACACATATCACATATGCCCGCTACCGTGCCGTGGAATTTTTGAAACCTGAACTTAGGGAGAAATATAAAAATGCGGTACATATAGGCCAGAGTCTCGCAGGCATCTACCGGGTTCACATGGTGAAACGACTGGAAAGTAGCTTCCATGCGTTCAAAAAGTCTCTGACCACCTTACTTCGTATCACCAATGACATGATCCGCATGTTTGAGGATGATAAGGTAATCATCGCTCCTGAATTGAACATCAAGGATATGATGTTTAAAGGGATGGATCTGGATGAGATCACGGAGTATATCTTGGGAAAAGGATATACTAAGGAGGACTTCTTATATAAGGCCAATGATTTTGATGAGAATTTCATCAAGATGCTCTATAATGATCGAGATGTCTTGATGGCGCTTACCGATGAATGGTCATGTATAAAAGAGGATCCAAAACTTGATAAGTTTCAGGCCTCGCTTTCGAAATTCATCTCACCCGAAACCAATCCTACGGGAAAGTTGGTGATATTCTCCGAGAGCGTTGATACCGTAAACTATCTCTTTGATTTTATGACTGACGCACTTGGTAGAAACGATGTGATTAGAGTCAGCGCGTCCAATCGCAATCGACTATATGAGACAGTTAAAGCAAATTTCGATGCAAATGTTACTACGGACAAGCAGGAGGATAGGTATTCTATAATCATCACTTCAGATGTATTGGCCGAAGGTGTCAACCTTCATCGCTCCAATGTCATCATCAACTATGATTCGCCATGGAATGCATCACGGCTTATGCAACGCATAGGTCGAGTGAATCGTATCGGCTCAATGGCTGACAGCATCCACAACTATATGTTCTATCCCTCTCCGGATGGAGATAAACAGATTAAGCTCTACAAGAATGCACTCATAAAATTACAGGGCTTCCACTCGGCTTTTGGAGAGGATGCGCAAATCTATTCCCGCGAAGAGATTGTCCGGGAGTTTAATCTGTTTGATTCAAAGGTAAAGGATATTGTAGATAAGAAAATAGCGTTGCTGAGGGAACTACGATTTCTGTATAATACCGATCGCGACTGGTATCATC
>CAMWZE010000416.1 GCA_947178685.1 uncultured Porphyromonadaceae bacterium | reverse complement strand
CATTCAGCACCCATGAGATGAAACCGGGTGCACCTGTGACATCCTGCGAGGCTACTGTGCTCTTCAATGAGAATAGCCGCGACGCACTCCTGATAGGTTCCGTGGATCATTCCACATGGAAATCGGCCGTTAATGTCAACCCGGCCTCCACAAATAAAGTAGGCACCCTTGACGTTCAGGCCGGTTACATCAGCGACCGCACATGGGATAAGTTTAACGACGACAAGTCGTCGGCAAGCCGTCATGGTGTGGTGAAGGGTGAACGTGTGGCCTCACCCCGTTTCATGATGGGCTATTCACCTGACTGGCGTGATGCTTTGGAAGCTTATGGAGAGGCCAACACCGTTGTGTGTCCCAAGATGGAATGGACCAAAGACAATGCCCTTTTCGGCTGGCAGAGCTGGGGAGGCATGGAATTTGCACTCAACTATGAATCGGCAATGAGCCTTCTCGATTTCTATGAGAAAGAGCTTATTCCGGCAGGATTCACCAACAACAGCGGACGCACACTGATGGTGCTTGATTCAGGCTGGAACGCACTTAACGACGACCAGCTGCGCGATTATGTAGCCAAGTGCAAGAGTGCCAACATGGTGCCCGGCATATACACCACCCCCTTCTCCTACTGGGGTAGCGAGCAGGATGCTATCGACAACCGCGACTGGGAGGGAGGCAAATTAGGTGAGATGGCCTTGAAATCTGACGGCCGCTACCGCAAGATCAATGCCGTATCGCTTGACCCTACACATCCTAAGGTGAAGGAATGGAATGAACGTACATTCAAAAAATTCCGCGACTTAGGGTTTGAATTTGTAAAGATCGACTTCATGAACAACGGTTCTCAGGAGGCCGACAGCTTCTATCTTCCGGAGATTACCACCGGCATGCAGGCCTACAATTATGGCATGGATTATCTCGTGGATATGGCCGGCGACATGATGCTTGATTTCTCTATCGCGCCTGTATTCCCGGCCAAGACACATGTGCGCCGTATCGGTTGCGATGCCTGGGGCGATCTCTCGCAGTCGATGTACACACTCAACTGCATCAACGGCTCATGGTGGCTCGACCGCTGCTATGCTTTCAACGACCCTGACCATATGACACTCTCGAAAGTGGCACTCAACGGCAAAGGTTCGAACGATGAGAACGAGGCCCGTATACGCTACACCTGCGGCCTTCTCACGGGCATGACACTTCTCGGTGGCACCTATGCCTACAACGGCCCTGAGAAAGATTACAACGGTGGTAAGCACCGCGTTGTCGGCACTGATGAGGAGCGTGCCCGCGTGGTGGAGTTCGCATCCAATAAAGACCTTATGAAGATGGGCAATATCGGCAAGACCTTCCGTCCGGTGGAGGGTAAGTTCAGCAACAAGGCCACTCTTTTCAGCAAGGATGATGTGACGGTAGACAACGAGTTTGTCTATGACAATGGTGATGACTTCTACTATGTGGTGTTCAACTATGCCACAGAACCGTCATCCAAGCTCACCAAGAAGCCTGATTTCGCCCGCATAGGAGTGAATCCGAATCTCTATACCGAGGTGAAGGAGCTTTGGAACGGCACAGTCACCACCCCTGCGGATCTCCTTGTAGAGGTTCCGGCCAAAGATGTGCGCATCTACCGTTTCTCGAAGTGAGAATGTAACAAGAGAGGCTATTGCCTGAAATGCCAGCGAGCGATCGATTCACATCGACCGCTCGCTGAATGTTTTCCATAATACTTTTCAAACTAACCTAACATCATGAAACGAGTAAATCAGATTTACTTTCTTATCATCCGATTTACGATATTATAACATCGCCCCCAGATAGATGGTTCACTCACTACATAAATTTTTTCAAAAAAAATTTTCCTTGTCTTTTTGATTCCCTTACAGGTTACGATATCCGTATCAGTCCGGAAGCAAAAAAATCAAGCTTCCTATGCCATGCGAGACATAGGAAGCTTGAATACACAAATGAATTTTGGAGTAGTCTTAATCGTTTTCGGGTTCATCTCCGAAGATAATGTTGTTGGGAACAACAACACCTATTCCGTTGTCATTTATAAAATCCTCGATAGTAACGTTAGCTCCGATAGGACGATTCAGGACAGCGTTACCGCCATTTGGATCTTTACCACCTTCATCATCCGGATCGAAATAACCAACACCGTAAGACAAATCGACAGTCATCGAATAACGATCACCCATCCTGACAACCATATCCTTACCAAAGGAAATATAGCTTACACCGATTTTATCCCAGAAATCGTAGTCAGTCTTCTCAGCTACCATTGAGGTAACGTTCTCCTTGTTTCGTAATGGGTTCTTAAGATCCTCAGCCGTAGGATAAATCACGTTACCGTCCTTATCTTCCACGGTCAGGTATAGTTTAAGATAGATAGACGGACGATACTGACCATTCTCAAGCGTCTGGAATTTAAACATATCATCCGCGGTCGTAGGGGAGTATATCGGGTCCGGACTAGACGCAATAAGATAGGCATCAGGTTTATCGTTATTTAAACGCTGGGGCTCGTTAGTCACCTGTAAAGGACTTCCGTCGGGAGACGTAATGATACTACCCTTTTCGTCTGTTGTATAATTGTGCCATGTATAGTGACCGCTACGTTGGTCGTACCAAAAATCACCGAAAGCTTTTTGCACAACATCCACAGCATATATATTAATCTTATAGTCAGAGATAACACTCTGTCTAAACTTAATATCAAAAGCTGCAAATCTATGATAAAAATGCAATGGTACTCCATAACTGCTACCTTCCTTGGTAGCATCCAGAGTATGTGCCACGACCACATCTATCTGGTCCTTAACGAGTGGGGGCTGATCAAAGTTGATAACGGTGAACGTATTGTCGCCGGCATATTTCTTCATACGAGCGTAGCTCTTCTCTACTGTCC
>CAMWZE010000415.1 GCA_947178685.1 uncultured Porphyromonadaceae bacterium | reverse complement strand
TCTCTTCACTGTGCAGATGAAAGTACTGAAACTCCAGCAGACTCAGGAGGCCGGATCCATTTTTATCAATGAGGTGAAGAATATATTGATAACGGTGTTGGCGGCCACGGCAGTAATCAACGGGCAGTTGACGCTCGGCGCCATGCTTGCCGTACAGTATATAATCGGGCAGCTCAATTCTCCGGTACATCAGCTTATGTCTTTTATATACTCCTTGCAGGATGTAAGAATATCACTTGAGCGTATCAATGAAATTCATGAGGGAAGAAATGAGGAGTCAAAAGAGAATAAAGCCATGAGTTTCAATGGAGAGAAAACGATTAATATTGAAAATATTGATTTTAAATATGATCCCCACGCATTGAAAAAGACCCTCGAAGGAGTATCTTTCCTCATCCCGGCAGGAAAGGTTACAGCTATAGTGGGTGCCTCCGGAAGTGGCAAGACCACTCTTATAAAACTGATGCTCGGATATTATAAAGTTTTGGATGGAGCTATCTCGATTGCCGGAGATAACATCAACAATTACAATCTGAAATGGTGGCGAAGACATTGCGAAGTGGTGATGCAAGATGGTGTGATATTCTCTGAATCTATCTCGAGGAATATAGCAGTAGATGATGGAGAGGTGAATGTGGATCGTCTTGAGAATGCTGCCAGAATAGCCTGTATTCATGACTATGTAATGTCGCTGCCTTTGAGATATAATACCATAATCGGTCGTGACGGGGTAGGGCTGAGTCAGGGACAGAAACAACGCATACTCATCGCGCGGGCTGTCTATAAGGATCCTGATTTCATTTTCCTTGACGAGGCCACAAACGCTCTTGATGCGAAGAATGAGAGGGCTATCGTGGAGAACCTCAATGAGTTTTACAAGGGCAGAACCGTCGTTGTGGTGGCTCATCGTCTTTCTACCGTAAGAAATGCCGACCAGATAATCGTACTTGATGGTGGAAAAGTAGTGGAAACCGGAAGCCATGCTACTCTCATTGAGAATAAAGGTGCATACTATAACCTTGTTAAAAACCAACTTGAACTCGGAAATTAAAATGGAAACATCACATACTACCCACGACAACATAGAACTTCGTTCAGAAAAAGTCCGTAAGCTCATCGGAGAGATTCCTCCATCTTTAGTGCGATGGGGCACTGCAATAATAGCAATACTCTTCCTTGCATTACTGGCAGCCGTCTACTTCTTGCCATATCCGTATTCAAACGGAGAGTCAATCCTTCAACATATATTGATATAAGAAAGTTGAGTCGTCTTTGTGCTGAAATCTCAATACGCGGATCGGAACCATACCGGTCCGCGTATTCCTTTTCAAGACCGTGTCCCTCTTGCCTCCTACAATAAAGCCGCCACCTGACGGATCTATATGCTGCTCCCTTCAATCAAAAATACGATTGATCAGAATATCAAACATATTGTGTATATTTATTCAGTCTGGAAAAATCCTCTCAATCAAGCTGATGAAAAGATGATCAGGTAAAGTTTGCATCTCATATTGATGAAGGCTATCAAACAAGTCTGTATCCGGCTTTATAAAACGACGTCTTGGCTTACCATCAATAGTAACATTGAGACGATAATAGCCCTTTGAATTAATGGTTAGACTCTCAAACTTAATATCTCTACCATATTTATCCATAAATTCTGAAGACTTCTCCGAAGGAATAATATAACCGAATCTAATCAAGTTATCGCGCAAGGTCTTATGTATGATATTGCTCCATCCGGCGGGAATATTATATTTCTTGGCTAAGGCCGGATACAACATCAGAGCATCAGCTATCTTTTTGATAATTTCCTCTGCATTCCTAATGCTATTATCCTTTGCAAAGTCAAGAAGATCATCTTTAGTTATTTCACTGATCTTTCCATAGAGCGACATACATCGGGTGGGCTGCGGATGATGTGCGTCCGCGGCAAATATAAAAGTCATATCATAGGCCGGCGATAGCTTCCACTGTCCATCTTGCTCAAGAAGAAAGGAGAAATTCTTGTTATGATCGTCTGTATTATTTGCAAGAACATTAAATACCAGTCTACGGAAGAGTTCCTGAAGCTCTCCATCTGTTAATTGCAGACGGCGACACGTATCCATAAGATCCTCATACGACTCAGCTTCGGGATTTATGGCAGCCAAGGTCTGCATATGTATCTTCCGCCCCTCTTTTCTGTCAAAACGGCATGTCATAAAATGTGTAACTCCCTCTACGCGGAGCAACCGACACTCTTCCATGTCAATACCACCGGCAACAGCCATTTCATAAAATACCATCTCTATCTCCGAAGTGGGCACCACCTCATCCTCAAATTTGATTATAAAATAATCAAAACCTTTCAGGTCTGCGATTTGTCCGGAACGGATCTCCCCGGTTGCCGGATTTATCGCTACAATAGCCTTCATCTGTCTCCCTCCAGCAGATGTACCCACACTCAACAATGATTGAAATGTAATATCATCCAGAGAGTTAAGCGTCACGCTTTCTCGCCGGTTCATAATCTCTATAGATAAATCATAAAGAGATTTTAAATTAACATCTCTGGCATGTTCCAACTCCTCAACTGCCGGATGAAATTCCAATGCACCCATACCTCGTCTTCCTATAAAAATCAATTTATCCAATGGAGTGACCTTGCTACGGGATATACGGCTGTGTCTAATCCATTGGTCAAAAAGCTTATTACCCCATGAATCAGGTAGGGAGTCGGCCAGAAAAGGCGGAAGCTTTTGATATATACGTCTTGAGTCTCCATACATGGGAAGGCCTTTATCTTTCTCGTTGGCACTTCTCAATAGCGGAGTCACATCCGGACGTTGCTTTAAATCCGGATTAAACATAAAGTAAGTGGTTCTTTTGACAGAATCCCATGCGAGGCGACCCAACTCCTTATCCCATAGTC
>CAMWZE010000414.1 GCA_947178685.1 uncultured Porphyromonadaceae bacterium | reverse complement strand
CTTTCATTAAAAAAGGGGGGATGCTCCAGGATTTGAAAAAAAAGAATTGGGCCGGATTCGCCCGAAAATTTAACGGGCCGAGTTATGCCAAAAGGGGATATCACACCAAGATGGCAGAGGCCTATAAGAAACTGAAGAAGTAATTATGAAGATAACAGACCTCGAGCCGAAGCTTGTGTGGCAATGCTTCGACGAGATTACACAGGTGCCACGTCCCACACATCATCTTGACAAGATGAGGGAGTTCCTCGTGGGATGGGCCGAGCGACACAATATACCGGTTAAGACCGATGAGGTAGGCAACGTAATGATGAGCAAGGGGGCCACTCCGGGTCATGAGAATGCCCCCACGGTGATTCTTCAAGGACATCAGGACATGGTGGCCGAGAAACGCGGCGACAAAGTGCATGATTTCCTCAATGATCCCATCACGACGATTGTTGACGACGACTGGGTGAAAGCCGACGGCACCACTTTGGGAGCCGACAATGGCCTTGGGTGCGCCACCGGCATGGCAGTGCTGCTTGACGAGAATCTTGTACACGGTCCGATAGAATGCCTCTTCACAGTAGATGAGGAGCAGGGACTGATCGGAGCCAACGGGTTGCAACCCGGCTTTGTGACCGGCTCCATTCTTCTGAATCTCGATTCGGAAGAGCATGGTTCGCTTGTGATAGGATGTGCCGGCGGAAAGGTTACCGTAGCCACACTTCCTTTGGAGTATGAATCTCTTCCGGAGGGTTGCAAGTATTATAAGGTACACTTGAATCATTTCAAGGGAGGCCATTCCGGCATGGAGATTAACCTCGGCCGAGGCAATGCCAACCAGCAGCTTTGTCGATTCCTCTGGGAACAGTGGGATAAGTGTGGGTTGAAGCTCGCCGACATTGACGGTGGCGGCCTTGCCAATGCCATACCGCGTGAAGCCTGGGCTGTGGTATGCGTACCCGAGGAGAAGTGCGGGGAGTTTGAGAAAGAGACTTCCATTTTCAGCGACATGCTTCATGCGGAGTTCATTCTTGCCGAATCTCCGGAATTTACCTTCACGGCAGAGGAGGCAGTAGCCCCGACCAGAATAATTGCATCCTCGATTGCCAAGCGACTTATTTCAGCAGTGTTTGCTTGTCCGAACGGTGTGCAGGGAATGTCGAATGCCGTTGAGGGCTTGGTGGAGACATCATGTAATCTGGCCTCCATCAAGATTAAGGATGAGGTGGTCACTGTAACTGTTCATCAGCGTTCATCGGTAGACTCACGTCGCGATGAGATAGCCGACAGGGTTAAGGCGCTGTTTGAGATGATCGGTTGTAATGTGGAATTTGACGACGCCTACGTTGGTTGGGCTCCGAATCCCGATTCCAAGGTGCTTGGTGTGGCAGTGGAAAGCTTTGAATCACTTTTCGGCACGAAGCCAAAAGTGGAGGCTCTTCATGCCGGTCTTGAGTGCGGTCTTTTCCTTGAGAAGATGCCGGGTCTTGACATGATCTCTTTCGGTCCGACGCTTAAGGATATTCATTCTCCGGGTGAGAAAGCCAATATCCCCTCTGTGCAGGAATTCTGGAAATTCCTTTGCGATATACTCAGGCGTCTTGCCTGATACATAGAACAGCAGTTTATGACGAGAGTGTGACACAACCGTATGTCACACTCTCGTTGCAAACACCTAAGAACCCACTATCTAATAATGAATACGACCTACATCAGAACTACAGTTCTCTCCGCCATCTGCACTTTCTGCGCTTTGACAGCTCCGGCCCAGATAATGCCATGGGAAAACCGTACTGACGATAATGCCGACCCATTTGCAGTGGCCTCGGGTAAAGCCGGTAAGGATCTTCACCTTGAGGATGTTGTGGCGGGTACACTTATACAAGCCAGAGGATCGGGTGCCATCAACTGGCTTAAGGATGGCCAGAGATATACGAGGGTAGAGCCTGACAAGGAGAATGGCGGCTATAATGTTGTGGCTTATCGTGCCAAGGACAACAAGCGCGAGGTAATCATACCGTCAGCCATGTTTACCGATAAGTCAACCGATAAAAAGATACCGATCCGGAGCATCACATGGAGCCCTGATGACAAGAAAGCACTGGTATATACAAACACGCGAAAGGTGTGGCGCTACGATACGCGTGGCGATTACTGGGTGCTTGACCTGAATACAGGCGATTTCCATCAGCTCGGCAAGGGAATGCCGGAATCGTCGCTCATGTTTGCCAAGTTCTCTCCCGACGCAACGAGAGTGGCCTATGTATCGGGCAATAATATTTATGTAGAGAATATAGCCGACGGGAAGATTACTCCGATCACCACAGACGGCAACGCCACAATAGTGAACGGTACGTTTGACTGGGTCTACGAGGAGGAGTTCAAAGCTCGTGACGGATTCCGATGGAGCCCGTCGGGTGAATATATAGCCTATTGGCAGAGCGACACTGACGGCACCGGATGGTTTGACATAATCAACAACGTAGACTCGATTTACTCAACCATCCAGAGTTTCCCATATCCTAAGGCCGGAACCACCAATTCAGCAGTCAAGATCGGTTTTGCACCGGCAGCCGGAGGTGCAACCGAATGGATAGACATTCCGGGTGATAAACGTGAAAACTATCTTCCGAGAATGGAATTCATACCCGGGGAGGATGAACTGATGATCCAGCAGATGAACCGTCAGCAGAACACCAACCGAGTGTGGTTTGTGAAATTAGGTGAGCAACCGCGTAATGTCTTCACCGATAAAGATGATGCATGGCTGAATACCAATGATGATGTTATGTGGCTTGACGGCAACAAATGGTTCACCTGGGAAAGTGAGCGTGACGGCTGGCGTCATTTATACCGTGTCAGCCGCGACGGCAAGAAGATGGAGCATATCACTAAAGGTGAATATGACTACATCGATCCTGTCGGCACA
>CAMWZE010000413.1 GCA_947178685.1 uncultured Porphyromonadaceae bacterium | reverse complement strand
TGAGGGAGCTTTATAGGAACCGGGACCGATGGAGCGAACCGTAAATGCACGGATAGAGTTGGCACCACCTATATAGAACTGCTCGGCATAGGGCACCTGCGACGAGTTGCCATAGGCGTGCTCGGCACCAATGAGTATGCGCGACACAAGCCAGTGGTCGGTTTGACGGATAAGGCGACGGCTATACACCAACTGTGCCTGTCCCTTTACAAACTGCGAGAAGGGGGTGCCGAAGAGCTTCTTCTCCCCTTTCACACCACAAAGGCTCCAGATGCCGGCGAAGATATTTCCAGCCTCAGTTACGGTGGCTGTGAAATTGATCCCGTTTATACGCTCACGCTCCAGGAATTTGTCGAGAGTGTAGGTATAGCTCATCTGAGGGATGAACTGGCTCTGGAAACTCAACGCAACCGCCGGATTCTGCATCATGATGGAGTCGAACTCGTGGGTGGTAGACATCAGCTTCGTATAGGTGAGCTTGAACGGCGTGAACTGGTTGACACTATGACGGGCCGCGCGCCATTCGTAGGTGATACCGGTGTTGAACTCGGCAAGCTTGAAGTATTTCGGTCGGTTGAGGATGCTGGCACCAAGGTTGATGGTGGTCCAGTTGAGCTCCCGGCTTGTGCGCTTTATGAAGCGGGGGGCAAGCATACGCGGGAACGCGAGTGAGGCGTTGATGCCGAACTCATAACTGTTGAACACGCTCCCACGGTTGCGGCCGGTCTGCCACTCGTAGGCCGCGTCAAGCTGAAGGCTCAATCGCTCTCCGCCGCCGAAGAGGTTGTTGTGGGAGATACCCAAAATAAGACCGGGACCAAGATAACTGTTGGATTTCGACGTAGCGTTCACCTCAAGCGACGCCTCGATGGGACGGTCGAACTGCACCATATTGTACACGTCGAGCAGGGCGTGTCCCGCAACCGTGTCGACGGGCACCGGCTGTATCTGGATATTGTTGAAGATACCTATGCGGGATAGGCGCGTCTGGGTACGGTTCATATCGCGCACCGAGAAGATCTTTCCGGGACGGAAGGTGATGCAGGAGGGTATCAGGTTCTTGCGCAGACGTGCCGGACGATACACTATCACCTCCCCTTTCGCAGTCTGCATGGTGTCGGGCGTACCCGGGTCGGTGGCGCTGTTGCGGAGCACCGTGGTAACAATCTTGCCGGTGCGGTATTGCAGCTTCGCAATATGGGGGACATTGTTGGCCAAGGTCATCTTGATGGCTATCGCCCCGGGGGTGATCAGTGAGTCGGCGAGATATTCGATATATTCCGGACGGAAATAGTAGTAGCCATGGTTACGGAGCACATTGGCTATACGCACACGCTCGGAGGAGAGGGAGTCGACACAGAAGATCTCCCCCTTCTGCAGATAGGGACTCAGCCGCGCCACGGAATCGACAAAGTTGCACATCGGATCGGGCCGGTTGAGATAGATGATGGAGTCGATGCGGTGGGGATGGCGTATGTCGATGGTGTAGTCGATGGAGGCTATCTTCTTGTTGTGACGGTCGGGCACCCAGTCATAGGTGATGTGGGAGCCGAAGTAGCCGTTATTGTCAAGAATCTGCTCCATGAGCTTCACACGCATCTCGGGACGTACCTCCTCTGTGAGGACGGGAGCCTTCACAAGCTTATCATAGATCCATTTGTTGATACCCTTCGCCGAGTCGGGCCAGTTGTTGTAGGTCCACAGGCCCACCGGTATCTTCAGGAAGGGAGCGAAGAGGTAGTCGTTGGGGTTACAGGTGGCCGCATCGCGCAGACTCTCCGCCAGAGGGGGTGATAAAGTCACTCCTTCCGGATGGTTGACGGTGAACTTGCCGATGCCGGAATACCTCACCTCCCCGTCGGGGATGCGACGGGTGGTGGAGCAGGAGCCAAGCAACATTGCCACAAGGAGCAATGTGAGGAAATGTGCTTTATCTGATCGTGTCATTTGCTTCTGATTTTACTGAATCTGTAGGTAGTACGGCCTCTCTGCCGCTGAATGGTAGTCTTCCTCCGCTTATCGGAGTGCCGCCGCCGGATGCGGGAATTGAATCGTTCGGGGCAACCGGGACAACCGTATTCCTGCGCCCGGGGAGGAAGTTGAAGAGGTTCCAGATACGGTCGAGGCGACGCTTCATGACGAAACCGACACCTGTCTCCGTTATCTCACCTTCGAGAATCGACTCGTAACCGGTGTGGCGGAATAGACGCAGATACATCGTTATATTGCTCGTCTGGCGCAGAGTGTACTCAAACGATATATCGGAGATAAGATTCTCTGAGAAGTTCTCGTCGGCCGAGGCATCGGTGGTGTAGTTGCCACCCACCGAAATCTTGAAGCGGTTGTCGAAGAGTGATTTCGACATGGTGTAGCTGTAGTTGGTGGCGGAACCGGTCTCTCCGTTGGTTATCTTGTCATACTGGTTGACACCGAGACTGATGTCCACACCCTTGACGTGGTTGGCAAGGAAGTTGTTGACCTGCGATGTCAGGAGGCCGTAAAGACTACCCTGCAGAAGGTCGGAACTTGCCGTCTTCACTCCGCCCGCCGAATACTGGCCCGTGAGCAGAAGGTTGATCGCCGCCATGCTGCGCTGATCGGCCGACATCGACATCAGGTCGTTCTGAACGCTCATGTCGTCATCTGTCGAAAGGTCGAAGAGCACCTTCGGGGCAGCGAGCGTATTCGTTATGTTGAGCTTCACAAGGAAGTTGACCAAACGTGAGTTGCCGTTCTCCACAAGGTTCGTGCGCACCTGATCGGTGGCCGCTATGTTGAGGGTGGGGTCCATAAGGTCGCCGCTCCAATGCACATAGCTCGACGGCTGCAGGTCGAAATTTGACTTCACCGCGCACATAGCCATGCCATATTTTACATTGCAATGAGAGTGATTCACCTGGCCGTTGATTCGCATGTCG
>CAMWZE010000412.1 GCA_947178685.1 uncultured Porphyromonadaceae bacterium | reverse complement strand
ATTATTATCAGCACTAATAAATGCTGTCTGAAAATTGATTTGTATAAAAAATTCACACTTGGATGATAACTTTACATGACTTCTGTGACTGATTTCCCAAAAAATGATTATCTTTGCGATAGTTTTCAGGTGAAATCAAATTTCTCCGGGCTACAGTCCCTCCTCATTCATGGAAAAAGATTATCAAACAACCCCCAAAATTGTATAAAGACATATGGCACTATGGTTTGAATGTAAGGTTCGCTACGACAAAATGATGGAGAACGGCACCGTAAAGAAGGTTAACGAGCCTTATCTTGTTGATGCACTTACCTTTACAGAAGCCGAGGCTCGCATTATAGAGGAGATCACTCCGTTTATAAGTGGAGAGTTTTCCATTTCAGCCGTAAAAAAGACGAAGGTGTCGGAGATATTCTTCGATGACAGCGCCGACAAATACTACATGGTGAAGGTTAACTTCATCACCATTGATGAGAAGAGTGGAGTGGAGAAGAAGTCGGCAAGTTTCATACTCACACAGGCCAACGATCTCGAAGGAGCTCTTGAACGCTTCAAGGAGGGTATGAAGGGCACCCTGGGAGACTATGATATCTCCAGTATAACGGAGACTATGCTCATGGATGTGTATCCCCTCGACCTTTCTGATCCGAAACCGGCACAGCCGGCCTCTTAAGCATGTTGAGCTGTTCTAATGAATATCTTGATATATGACTTGTATAGCAGATAATCTAAGAAGAGTTAAGGAGATGCTTCCGGCAGGTGTGGAGCTTGTGGCAGTATCGAAATTCCATCCGGTGGAGGCTCTTAAGGAGGCTTACGATGCGGGTCAGAGATGCTTCGGCGAGAGCAGAGTGCAGGAGTTGACCTTAAAAGAGAGAGACTTGCCATCCGACATACGCTGGCACTTCATCGGCCATCTTCAGACAAATAAGGTAAAGCAATTGATAGGGAAGACCTCTCTGATAGAGAGTGTAGACAGTGAGAGATTGTTGCGCCTGATTGATTCGGAGAGTGCCAAAGCCGGGGTGATTACACGAGTGCTCATGCAGGTGCATGTGGCGCGGGAGGAAACCAAGTTTGGCTTCTATCCGGAGGAACTGCTGGATTTTTTCACTAATCGTGGCTTTGAAACTCTCACCAATACCCACATCTGCGGCGTTATGGGGATGGCATCCAACACCGATGATATGGATAGGGTGAAGGCTGATTTCCATCAGATAGCTGAAATCTACCGACAGATCCGTGACGATGAAAGTCTCGGCCTGCGGGGCTTCGACACTCTCTCGATGGGGATGAGCGGCGACTGGCCAATCGCTGTGGAAGAGGGATCCAATCTTGTGAGGATAGGCACAGCAATCTTCGGTGAAAGAGAATACTGAATAACCACTCGCTACTTGACATATACTTATAAAAGTTTATTAAAAGAGGAATCAATTTTATTTCTATTCAATAATTACCATTTACTATGAGTTCAAAATCCAACACCGTGACAAAATCAAACGGTAATGTGGTGGCCATCATCGCGATGTTCTTCATGTTTGCGATGATCTCCTTTGTCACCAACCTCGCGGCTCCTATCGGCACAATCTGGGGCAATCATTTCGCGGGCAACAGCTTCCTCGGCATGCTCGGCAACATGATGAACTTCCTTGCCTATCTCTTTATGGGTATTCCGGCAGGAAATCTTCTCGTGAAAATCGGTTATAAGAAGACGGCACTCTGGGCCATGGGCATCGGCATCGTCGGTCTTTTCGTGCAGTATCTTTCAAGCCTCGGCGAGTCAGGCATCAGCACATTCGTTGTTTACCTCCTCGGAGCATTCATCTGCGGTTTCTGCGTATGTATGCTCAACACAGTAGTTAACCCGATGCTCAACCTCCTCGGTGGTGGTGGCAACAAGGGTAACCAGCTTATTCAGACCGGTGGCGCCCTCAACTCTCTTTCAGGCACACTGACCCCCTTCTTCGTGGGTGCTCTCATCGGTCAGCTCACTCCCAAAACATCTATCGGTGATGTAACTCCGCTTCTGTGGATTGCGATGGGTGTGTTTGCCTTCGCATTCGTAGTTATCTCTTTCGTAGCTATACCGGAGCCCAACTTGGCTAAGAAAGGTCAGGCAAAGATTAAATATGAGCACAGTCCCTGGAGCTTCCGTCACACTGTTCTTGGCGTTGTAGGTATCTTCATATATGTAGGTATAGAGATCGGCATCCCCGGTACTCTCAACTTCTATCTTTCCGACCAGACACCAAACGGTGCGGGTGTGATTGGTGATGCCTCCACGATTGCCGGAGCCATCGTAGCAGTTTATTGGTTCCTTATGCTTGTGGGTCGTACTCTCAGTTCCGCAATCTCCGGTAAAGTATCAAGCCGTACTCAGCTTATCGCAGTGTCCGGCATGGGCATTCTCCTTGTTCTTGCAGCTATCTTTACATCCAAAGATACCCTTATCGGTGTTCCCGGATTCATCTATTCAGGTGCAGGTGGTGAGATAGCAAGTGTTCCTCTGAGCGCATTGTTCCTCGTGCTTTGCGGTCTTTGCACCTCTGTAATGTGGGGTGGTATCTTCAACCTCGCTGTTGAGGGTCTTGGCAAATATACAGCTCAGGCATCAGGCATCTTCATGATGATGGTAGTGGGCGGTGGTATCATTCCCTTGGTACAGCAGCTCTTCGCCGGTTCTGTAGGCTATATGTCAAGCTACTGGTTGATCGTGGCTTGTCTCGGTTATCTCTTCCTCTATGGCATCTGGGGTTGCATCAACGTCAACAAAGATATTCCGGTGTCACTCGAAGAGGAGCTGAAAGAGGAACTCGTATAAGCAAATTGATAAAAAATCACTTTCCGGACAGTTGTCGCTGTCTTGGAAATAAAAAAACGGATGCGTCAAAATCAATTTTGACGCATCCGTTTTTTTGCGGTCAT
>CAMWZE010000411.1 GCA_947178685.1 uncultured Porphyromonadaceae bacterium | reverse complement strand
GGTACAGAAAGAGTGATCGCACTATATAATTCTTCCGATGAGCCCCGTCGTATAGGGGTGGCGTTGCATGACGTGGAATTAGGTGGAGCAGTTAAACTCAGAGATCTCTATACTCGTTCTGATGCCGGTATAGTCACAGATTCAATTTCTGCTCTTCTCTCCCCTCATGCCACACGCATCTATCGACTTTCCGGAGAGTATAGAACCGAACGACCGTTGTATGAGGCTGAGGCAGGTTGGTATAACGCCTACCAGGATCTTGATAATCATATTATGTCCGGCACACCATCTTTCGCACTTGATTCTACATGCTCGGGAGGTGTTAAGATAATCAATCTCGGAGGCTCGCCGGAGAATTATATAGAATGGCGTGACGTATGGAGTGAGAAAGGTGGGGAATATATAGCAGAGCTTCTTTGTCAGAGCAGTGAAGTGCGAGAATTGAATCTGATTATCAATGGTGTCAATACCAATAGATTAGTCTCGCCGGAGTTTGAGCCGTCATCTTCAGATATAGTTGAGCAGCTAAAACCGTCGCGTGCTCTCACCACAGCGCTTTCTCATGCAGCGGGGGCAGTCGCGACCACACCATTTACACTTCGGGCACATGTGACCCTGCAACCGGGAGTAAATGAAATTCGTCTTTCAAATCCCGAGGCGCGTATGCCCGATATTGATGCCCTCCGTTTGACCCGGATTAAGTGAAATTTACTTGGTATCACAAACAACACCAAAAGAATATGATATCACCTCTACTGACGCATAAGCCATGGCTTATGCGTCAGTAGAGGTGATGAAGTCTTTGGGGGGCATACCGTAGGTTTTCTTGAATACTTTTGTGAAGTAGTTCGGATCGGAGAAACCTGTAGAATAGGCTGTCTCGCTGACATTATACCCCTGACGCAATAACTCGCAGGCTTTCGCCATACGACATTTCTTTATGTAGTCGGTCATTGATGCGTTAAAGAAGGTCTTCATCTTTATATGTAGAAGTGAGCGTGATATACCGAGAGCTCCTGTGATATCCGCAACCGAGAAATCGGAATTATCCATGTTGTCTTTGATAAGAGAATTTATACTCTCGATAAATTCATTATCAAATTTGTTGAGCGGAGGAAGTTCCTCCAATACCTCTTCTTCCACAGATGAAGCCTCGTTTAATTTCGAATTGATGTAGCCTCGGCGAGCCCTGAGGATATTGCGTACTCTCAACGACAGCAGCTGAGGGTCGAACGGCTTTGGAATGTAAGCCTCGGCACCACTTCGGAAGCCGGCAATCGTTGACTGCTCGTCGCTTTTGGCCGTGAGTAAAATCACCGGTATGTGCGAGGTGGCCAACTCGTTCTTTAGACGATCACATAATTCTATACCATCCATCTCCGGCATCATCACGTCTGAAACCACAATATCTATAGGATATTCGGCAGTCACCTTGAGTGCCTCCACACCATTGGTGGCGGTATGTATGTTATAATCTTTGGTAAATTCATCAGAGAGGAAACGGAGAAGCTGCGGATTATCCTCTACAAGAAGAATCGAAATCTCCTTCTCTCCCTTGTCGGTGTTTTCCTCCTTCTTTTCCTGTGAATATACGGCCAAAGTATTGGTAATGAAAGTCGGTTGATATTGAAGAGATGCAGATGATCCAACAGTGATGCAACACGACTTGTCAAATGCATTCTGCGTGACATTGATGCGTACTGTGAAGACACTCCCTTCTCCAACTGTGCTTACCACCGAGATGGAGCCTTTATGAATTTCCACAAGTTTCTTTACAGTGGCAAGGCCAATACCCCAACCGGTGTGGCTGGCATTATATCCACGTTTTGTCTGATAATACTTCTTGAAGATATTGTCAATTTCCTCAGGAGCTATGCCTATTCCATTGTCTTTCACTTCCAACTGAAGATACACATCTTTGTCATCGCCCTCCACAATGGAGGCCCGCACGTTGATAGAACCGTTTTCATCCGTGTATTTTATAGCATTGGAAATAAGGTTGCTGACTATACGTTCCAAATAGGTGATAGAATACCATACTTCTTCACCGTTGTTCTGTGTCAGAACATTGATAGATATATTCTTTTCAGCAGCCGGACCACAGAAATATCCTGCCCAGGTCTCGATTAGTTCAAGCGGATTGCCTTTTTGCAGAAAAAGTTGGAAATTACCGGATTCTACCCGATTGAATGTGACAAGTTCATTTATCAGGTCGATCATCTTGGTTGTATTGGCAATAGCCACTGTCAGCCGTTCATGGGAAGCTTGCGACAGATTCTGATCAGATGAAAGATGTTTCAGTGGAGCCAATATCAGACTCAAAGGGGTTTTCAATTCATGGGAGATATTGGTAAAGAAATCCATTTTCTCCCGATTTAACTCATCTTTCTGCTCACGCTCAATCTGAGTTAATCTTTTCTGTTGTTTTTCTCGTATACGCCAGATGAAAAGACGATATACAAGATAGCAGAGGAATATACCCAAAAGAATATAGAAAATCCAAGCAACGGAAGAGAGATAGTAGGGGGGATCAATCTTAAGATTTAGCGCACGAACAGGTGCTGACTCCCAATCGTCTCCGGAGGTCAATGCTCTGACCTTGAATACATAAGAGCCATAAGGCATTTCCATGGCAGTGAAACGGCGTTGTGTGCCTACATCATGCCATTCCTTATCGAGTCCTTCTATGAATATCTGATATCGGGCATTTCCGGCTCCGGCGGGATCAATAATGCCATAATCTATGCTGAACACACGCGAATCCCCATAGTTGAGTTGAAGCGTGGAGACGGCATCAAGCACAGATGAAAGGGGTGAATCCTCGGTGTTGGGAGAAACCGGATTGTTGTTTAGTGTCAGCCCCCATAGATGAACTGAAGAATTTGAATCAGGTAGTTTGTCTATGTTCGGAGTAAATGCTACCAGACCAT
>CAMWZE010000410.1 GCA_947178685.1 uncultured Porphyromonadaceae bacterium | reverse complement strand
GGGTATATTGACTATAATGTTTAGATTGATTCTGTAGAAGTCAATACCCGCAGTGTGTGTCATAAATTAATATTCAATTGAATTGGAGGAATGATCGACCAACGCGTCAATGGCTGCCAGTTCACAGAAATAAGCGTCGGGTTACTATATCGCTCTGCATAAGGATAAACATACTGAGTATACCATCTTCCACCTCTGCGATACTTTACGATATACGTCTCCGGATCTATTTGCCACACGTTTACATCATGACATCCTCTTGTGACGTGGTGCACCATATGTGGCAAACGTGGAGGTGGGGGTGGCAAAGCCGGTCCATAATTGTTATGATGCGGAGGAGGAGCAGGATGTCCCACAACAACCGGTCTGCTTCCGGCCCCGGGACGAGGCGCTGATACAGCCGGCTTATGGTTCACTCCGGGCCTATGAGCATCTCCGGGTCTGTGATTATTACCGGGGTTGAAGTTATTACCCGGCTTGTGATTATTGCCGGGCTTGAAACCATTGCCATTATTATGATTATTACCGGGTTTAATATTTTGTCCCGGTTTAGAATTATTTCCAGGTTTGGAGTTATGTCCCGGTTTGTGCTTATCGCCCTTCTTGTTTGAGTTACCTCCGGGGCGATGGTGGCTCTGCTCCTTGTGGTCTTTACCTCCGCGGTGATTATTACCATCAGCAAAAGCCTGGCCCGAACCGGCCACTATGAAAAGGGAGAGAAATAGGTAAAGGAATCTGCGTCTCATAACTAAATGCCATTAGAATTATTTAAATACCATCTTCATCAACTCGTTTACTTAATTATAGCTGACAAACGATACATTCCCACTTATAAGAATCGTTCTTTGTGACAATTCAAATAGTCGGTGTTTATCTATAAGACTGCTCTGACATCAAAGGTTTAATCAGTTATATCTAATACGCAATAATGACCATCCAATCAGAAAAGATGAACAATAAAATCCAATCACTTCAAGCTTACTCCACATCTTAAATAAACAGAATCATAAAGTGATAAAAAAATGATTCCGATGCCACCAGACACCGGAATCCTGAACGTTGCTGTATCAGCAAACAATCTTTTATACCTTTTAAGAAAACTACTTTCAATTGCATCGGCCGATAGAGGTCTATCGGCCGATGCCTACTAACCAATACTTATTAACTTATTAACCTATTGCTTATTCACCTATATTTATAGCTACCTTATAATTCTGTGAGAATATCCGGAGCTCATAGTTTGATGTCTTGCTCTGAAGTGTGGTAGACAGATCATTGTTTACCGGTGTCGGACCGGCCGGGTCAGCTGTCTGAAGAGTGACTGTGCCGGTAGAACCTCCGGGAAGTGACTTGATATAGATATCTTTCACACCCTTCACTGCATTCTTCCATACCATGCTATATGCTCCATTCGCATCGGGAGTGAGTGCATTGCCTGCCTCATCCACAACCTGATAATCCTTCCCAAGCACAAGATCTTCACTGACCGTGTAATAATATGTCACGATATCATAGTTGCGGGTGAATTCGCTCCATAATTGCATCGGAACAACTGCAGTTTCTCCTACCTTGATATCATAGTGAACCACATTATTGTTACCTGTCTTATTTTCATCATAGCCCCACTTCTCAGGCCCGAAGAAATAGACGTGCTCTAATGAATGATCATAATCCCAATCGTCGTTGCTGCAGGAGGGCAACACACTTGCCGACAGGAGAAGAGCGATTATATATAATAACTTTTTCATCTTGTTAGATTATTTGAAACTTGCTTTACTATTTTTATTTCCATCCGGGATTCTGGGTCACTACTCCACCCGACTGAGCAATCTCATAAAGAGGCACAGGATAGAGATAATCCTTATTGGGATCGAAACGGCGGTCTTCAGCATATTCTATCACATAGATATCATCCTCTGTGCCATAACGCTGTTTCCCATTAACCACACCTCCAACCGTAAGACGAGACTCGTAGTCCTCTCTCTGCTTGTTGGCCTCATCCGATACGAATTTTGCTCCGATAAGATCAGCCGGAAGCACCACCTCTGCTGTTTTCCAGCGTATGATGTCGTCATAACGTTTGTTCTCATCTATGAATTCCACCGTGCGCTCGCGGCGAATCTCCTCTCTCATGTCAAGACCGTTCTGAGTTACAAACGCATTTGTAAGAAGCGCCGGCATGCCTACGCGCTGACGAAGTGCATTTACAGTCAGGTCAAGATCTGCATCTGAAATACCGTCATTAAGCTCATACTTGGCTTCGGCGTATGTGAGGAGAACTTCGGCATAGCGGATAAGCATCTTGTCGACATACTCCTTATTAAGGGTATTCCACTGTTCAATGCTGAAGCCCTTCTTAAGGCTGTAACCGGTTGAGAAACCGAACGGATTGAACGGGCCTTTGTAAGCCTCCTCCCCTTTCTTATAGATAGTCATGGCAAGACGCGGATCCCGATCGGTGAAGACATCATCGTAGCTTGTCTCGGGTGTAACCACAAGTGAAGACTTCTCTCGGGGAAGACCATCGGTATAAAGGAAGAGGTCAACCATGTTGCGTGTAAGACATACGGCATTCTCCATCTGGCGGCTGTTGGAGTGAGTGGTTGTGGCCGCTCCGTTGGGACCATATTCCTTTACAAATATATTCTCGCGGTTCTGGCGACCCTCTCCATCAAGCTGGAACAATTTCTCGAAATCGGGATAGAGTTCAAATTTGCCACCATCAATAAGGTTTGAAGCAGCACTCACACTCTTCTGGAGATGAGTCTTGTAATCACCGTCGCTACCTTTATGGAACTTAAGATGAGTTCCCATATAAAGCCCCACGCGGGCTATCATTGCCTCGGCAGCCTGTGAAGAGGCGCGACCCCACTTATCTGTCTTGTCGATATCGGGTAGCCATTCCTTAGCAAACTCAAGATCTTCATACACC
>CAMWZE010000409.1 GCA_947178685.1 uncultured Porphyromonadaceae bacterium | reverse complement strand
TTATATAATAGACGGTTTCCCGGGCGATATCAATGCCGTTAATCCTCAGGATATCCAGAGCCTTGAAGTGCTCAAGGATGGTGCTGCCGCCGCTATATATGGTTCGGTGGCTGCCAACGGTGTGGTTCTCATCACTACCAAAAGTGGTGCGAAGGGAGACGTGAAAGTTGATGTCTCCACTTATCTCAGCTGGACAAGCATCGCCAATAAACTTGAGATGCTTGATGCGGGAGAGTATAAGCAGGTGCATCGCCAGATGTATGACAACTGGAACGACCATGTGGCCAAGCACAAGGACCTCTACGGCGGCGACAACTATGTAAATTCCCAACTCTCCCTTCCGGCATATATCACGGAGAATACTGGAATTGACACCGACTGGCAGGATGCCATGACGCGCACCGGGTTCTCGCAGAACTATATGGTGAGCGTGCGCGGTGGAAGCGAGATTGCACGTTTCTCAATGAGCTATAACCATGCCGATGACAAAGGTATTTTCCTTGGCAATGATTATCGTCAGGACAATGCCCGCGTGAAGGTGAACGCTTCCAAATATATATTCGATTTCGAGGGCAACATGGCCTTCAAATACACCAAGAGCACTCAGCCCCAGTATCAGATCAAGGAGATGTACGGTATCTCCCCCTTGGTACCTATATATGACGAAACCCGCGAGTATGGCTACGGTCTCACAGACTTCAACGGTCTTCCCAACAACCGCAACGTTATGGCCGACAACGACTACCGCGAGTCTGCCTCACGCTATTACCACACCACCGCCAATGCCGCCATCACAATGCGCTTCACACCCTGGCTCAATTATAAGGTGAGCTACGGCTACCGTGGTGAACATGAACGCGACACTTACCATACACCTCCTTACGTGGCCGATGTACGCTCTAAGCAGGAATATCCCTACAACGAGGAGACCTCCGCTTATTGGGAGGAGCAACAACTTGAGAATGTACTCTCCTTCAACAAAGATTTCGGAAAGCATACGCTCCAGGCAGTAGTAGGCCAGTCGACAATGGCCCGCAAGTACACATGGAACACTGTTGGTGTGGAGGGTAAGACCAACACCTACAAAGTGGAGGATGGACAGCTGGTTATGGGTGAGATTCCCGGAGGTTTCCTCGATCCTAACTTCACCACAATTGGAGCAGGCACGGGAGGCACATTCAGTGGCGACGGCTCCAACTGGAAATACCGTCGAGTGTCGGTGTTCGGACGTATCAACTACAATTTTGACAGCCGTTATCTCTTCCAAGCTACTATCCGTCGCGACGGATCAAGCAAGTTCGGCTCAAAGAACCGCTGGGGTACGTTCCCCTCATTCGCTCTCGGCTGGCGCATAACCGAGGAGGAATTCTTCCCCCACGACACCGCTATCAGCAACCTCAAGCTCCGTGGCAGCTGGGGTAAGCTCGGCAACGAGAACGCACTCGGTTATTATGACTTCCTTGCGCTTATCTCCACATACAACACCAAATATCAGGGCTACGTACAGGGTAACGGCGACAACGCCTGGACAGGAAGTATTGCACGAGCACTCGAGAACCGCTCTTTGAAATGGGAGACAACCGAGACCACCAACATCGGCGTAGACTATGGATTCTTCAACAACCATCTGAACGGATCGCTCAACTGGTATTACAATAAGACTTCCGATCTATTGATATATAAGGTGCTCCCTTACTCAGCCGGTCTCAGCAATCCGATTCTCAATGTGGGCAAGATGCGCAACACTGGCGTGGAGTTTGAGATCAACTACCAGAACACAGCAAACGGCTGGGACTACAGCGTGGGGCTGAACCTTGCCACAACGAGCAACAAGGTTCTTGAGCTTGCCGACAAGGATCAGGTGATCTACGGAGAGGGTCTGAAGTTCGGAACAGAGCATTTCCCTACGCAGACTATGGTGGGGAAACCGATCGGAGCCTTCTATCTCTACAAGACAGACGGCCTCTTCAAGAGCGATGAGGAGGCACATGCCTACAGAAACGGCAACGGCGATCTTCTCCAGCCTTATGCAGATGCCGGCGATGTGAAGTTTGTGGATGTGAACGGTGATGGCGTGATTGACGACAACGACAAGGTGGAGTGCGGTTCAGGCATACCTAAACTTGAGGTGAACATCAACTTCAACGTATCATGGAAGGGTTTCGACCTATCCGGTGTGATCGGCAGCGCATGGGGCCACAAGCTCTACAACGGTAATCTCTACTTCTACCAGAGCATGAACGCCGGCTCCAACTTCCTGACCTCCACTCTCGATGCCTGGACACCAGCAAACACCAACACTGCAGTGCCCCGAGCCATCTTCAACGATCCCAACGGCAACCTCAAGGAGAGCGACCGCTTCCTTGAAAAGGGCGACTTCGTACGCATGCGTCAGCTCCAGCTCGGCTACACACTTCCGGCCGATCTTACCCGCAAAGTGAAAATAGAGAATCTCCGCTTCTATTTCAGCGCTGAGAATCTCTTCACAATCACAAGCTATAAGGGTGTGGATCATGAGTTCTCACGTGCCAACGTGCTCAACACAGGTATCGACAAACTCATCTATCCCTTCACACGCAGCTTCACAGTAGGCGCGCAGCTTTCATTCTAACCTTTCAAACCTTACAGATCATGAAATCCAAGATAATACTTCCCGCTCTGCTTCTTATGGCAGCCTCCTTCTCATCTTGCGAAGACTATCTCTCGCTTGAGAGTCCCGATAAACTCACATCGGCAAGTTTCTGGCGCGATCAGAATGATGCCGAGGCCGGACTTGCAGCGGCCTATTCCCAGCTCGAATATTATATCGACACCTGGGAGTTTGCCGAGGTGAAATGGCCCGTGGAGGCCTTCCGCGAGGATGTGGTGACCATCGGAGCCGACGTGCCGAACTCTACCAACTGGATGGAGCTCTCCAACTTCACCTACACCAACGG
>CAMWZE010000408.1 GCA_947178685.1 uncultured Porphyromonadaceae bacterium | reverse complement strand
AGAGTTGCTGCGTGATAAGAGCTGGGCCCGTTGGACGGCGCTTGTGCTTCTCGCCTCAGCGATGTTTTTCGCCTACATCTTCATGGACATCCTGTCTCCTCTACAGGAGTATCTGCAAAGTACAAAGGGATGGGATCCCATGGCTTACGGTCGCTTTGCCGGCTCCGAGACATTCCTGAATGTTTTCGTATTCTTCCTGATTTTCGCCGGTATCATCCTCGATAAGATGGGCGTGCTCTTCACGGCAATTCTTTCAGGCGCCGTTATGCTGATAGGATGCTTCATCAACTATTATGCAATGACAGATTCATTCCAAGGCAGTTCCCTTGCCGAGGCAATGGACCATTTTGTGAATCTCCCCGACACATGGTGGAACATCACCCCTTTCTATAAAGGTATGCCGGCATCAGCAAAATTCTCAGCTATCGGCTTCATGATATTTGGTTGCGGTGTGGAGATGGCCGGTATCACAGTTTCCCGTGGTATCGTGAAATGGTTTGCAGGAAAAGAGATGGCGCTCGCGATGGGCGTGGAGATGGCTCTTGCCCGAATGGGTGTGGCAGTAGTGGTGCTCGGCTCTCCGTTCCTTGCCACCCTTGGTGACACCATCAATGTGTCTCGTCCGTTGGCGGCCGGAGTTCTGCTTCTTCTCATCGGCTTCATCTCCTTTATAGTATATTCATTCATGGATAAGAAGCTCGAGAATGAGATGGGCACCAATGGCGAGGAGAAGGATGATCCTTTCAAGATTTCGGATCTTGGCCTTATCCTGTCGTCGAAAGTATTCTGGCTTGTGGCACTTCTCTGTGTGCTTTATTATTCAGCTATCTTCCCTTTCCAGAAGTATGCCATCAATATGCTTCAGTGCAACTTGGGAGTTACAGCTCAGGAAGCGGGTTATGTATTCTTTGTGTTCCCCTTCGGAGCAGCTGCCATCACCCCGATTCTCGGCAACTATCTTGACCGCAAAGGTAAAGGTGCTACAATGCTGATTTTGGGTGCCGTTCTGATGATTATATGTCACCTTACATTCGCGCTTGTTCTTCCGGCCACACATTCGGCACTCATTGCCTACACAGCTATCATTTTGCTCGGCATCAGTTTCTCGCTTGTGCCCGCTTCTCTATGGCCCTCGGTGCCCAAGCTGGTAGACAATCGTCTTCTTGGCTCTGCATATGCAGTTATATTCTGGATCCAGAACATCGGACTTTATGCATTCCCGATGATTATCGGCGCTGTGTTGGCTGCCACCAACCCAGGTGTAGACAATCCGATGGAGTATAACTATACTGTTCCGATGCTCGTGTTCGCCTCTTTGGGTATATTGGCCTTCTTCATAGGCATAGCCCTCAAGGCACTCGATGCCAAGAATCACTATGGTCTCGAACTCCCCAACATCGTCTCAAAACAGACCAAAGAGGAGGAGCTTGCCGCTGAAGCCCTCTCTGTAGAGGAGTAATCTCTGTATAGCAACAAACATCACGACCTATAAAGACACGGGCCGCTATCCATGAGACAGCGGCCCGTGTCTTTTTATCTGCAACATTGAGCTTTTGATTTATTCTTCCTTAAACTCGCTGAGTGGAATCCTGTAGTTCAAATCAGACCAGACTACATAGTCGGTGTTGTCCTTATAAAAACGCAAGATAGTCACTAAATCGGATGGCTCGATTGAGGAGAGAAACTCATGAGCGCTACGCTGTATTGTAAGTTTCTTACCTGACACCAAACAGATCTTAACCTCATTTCTTGATATGATTACATCTGAGACAAGATAGTCGGTTAAAACCTCAAACCCTTCAGCTTCGCCCATAGCACGAAGTATCTTCCAATAGTCAATCCTATCGTTGAATGATTTGATTTCAGGAATTGTATCAATATTAAGAAGCCTCCATCTGTTGCCCACTCCTAAAGGATTGCTCCCATCAGGTAAGGTAAATATCAGATTCCGGTTCTGATATTGATATTTGCCTACTCTTAAGGTCTCATTATTACTTATGAAAATCTCAAAATATCCCTGAGGTGTGAATCCCACGCTTCCTATGCATTTCAGTTTGTCATTCTGAAAATCCACTTTAAAAACCATATAGCCGCCACTCCTTTCATCTGAAGAGTCGGCAAAAGTCATTATAATTTGCTCGGGATCATCTGTAAGCCAGAATGAACGCTCATCTGTGTCGGGCAAAATAATATAATTCGCCATAAGCTTTTTATAAGCGTTTGGAGAGGCATAATATTTCAGCATTGTTCCGCCGGCGTTAATACACTTCCAAAGCGTCGGGACATTGTTGAGGTAGACATCCCCTTGAAGCATGAGCGTGATAAAGTTTTTTCCGAGCTGATTTGCAGGATATTGTTGGCGAAGTTTATCGGCTAACGGCAGAATCACCCGTTCACATTGTTTAAGGAAAGGTAGCTTCTTAACATAGAAATCAATAAAAGTTCTCCTTATATAAAAATAGAAGATATCGGAGAAAAAAACTTCGGGCGCGTCATTGGCATATTGGATAATTTCGTTCAGATGGTTTTCTACAAAATGCTTGGAGAAGCCGGAGTAGTCGCCTGCAACAAAGCTGAGCACAACTTTCTCAGGATTCTTATTGATCGGCTCATCCTGGAGCAACGTGGAGAGATATTTGTAATCGTTGATAAGAATTCCCATTGCCAAAATATTGCGTCCATCTATATCTAACTTTTCCTCAAGCGCCTGACAGAGAGTGGAGATGGCGGCATTTTGGGCAGTACCCTTCAATATTCGGTAGAGGGTGCTTTTGGTTTTCAGATTCAGTAATTTTGCCAACTCCACGGCCGATGGTGCCAGAAGGTTATACTCAATAATCTCTTTCAATATATTTTTCCTTTCCTCCATAGAGAATTCAAATTCTCTGGAGAGATGGTTTTGTACGCTAATAATCATAGGTAAGAGTTCTTTTATAC
>CAMWZE010000407.1 GCA_947178685.1 uncultured Porphyromonadaceae bacterium | reverse complement strand
GGATAGAGAATGGTGAGGATTCAAATCTTGATGCAGGAAGGAAAGGCAGTTCTCCCGCCAATGTGGCTATCGTCTCCCATTCTTCGCCGTCGATGCTGCATTCCAGGGTCACCTCGGCAGGATACCAGTTGGAGTCGTTCCCTCCTCTTGTCACATAGCTCAGTACCATGTCTTCCGGTTCTGTGATAGCTTCCGGAAGTTCAATCCTGATATAGTGGTCAAGACTATCTGAGGTGTCGCGATTATCGTAATTACTATGGAAGATGGTGCCCGTATTATCATCAAACAGCACATTCCATGTTGTAAACATGTCGCTTCCGGCTCCGGTATGAGGAGCGTTTGAGTATAGAAGGTCATCATTAAGCTCCACAGGCAGCATTTCCTCGGAGTAATCGCCTATTTCTTCAACGAGTGTGCGCGTTTGCTCCACGAGGTCAGTCAGACGGTCAATATTTCGGTTAAAGGCTGCCTTGACTTCCTCATATTTGATTGTCAGAACCTCAGTCGCCGCTTTCAATTCCTCCGTGGTCGCTGCATCATTATCCAAGATACGTTTACTTTCCGAAATCAGATTATAAAGATCGACAAGCATCTCGGGAGTGATAAACTGGTATTCTGACAACGGTGTTCCTGTAACCACTCCGTTATCAACGCTTACGCCTCCTGCTTCATTCAGAATTGACTCCGATTTCTCAATAATCAGGGTTAACCCGAGCAACGCACTCTTATCTTCCCAACCATTGATCATAGTCAGTGTCCAGCGGGAACCTTTTGTCGTTGAGTCCCAACGGGTCAAACGGTTGTAGCCGTCATCATGGAGCGAGTCATGGTCGCTTCCCTCAGGACTGATTGAGTATCCGGCAAACTCCCTGAACACTACCAGCTGCTTGACAGGCTCCGACTCAAGAGTCACTATACCCTTATCAGCAGGAGCCTTGCCGATATACTTGTTAGTCTTTACGTTGCGGATATAATAGTAGTTATCCTCGTCCGTAGGTTCAAATACCCATTGCTGTGACTCATCGTCAAGGTTAACCTCATCCGCTGCCACATTGGCAAGATGAGTGCCCTGTTCATTTGCCTTAATACCCTTGCCGGGATACTGGAGATTGGATGTGAAAACATAAATTCCACCAGGCGTGATGGGTATGATATTCTCCTCAGACACCACTATATCTTTCACCTCCATATACTTCTCATATAGGGCATCATATAGGCTGACGTTATTTTCCGTGGTGATCGTACCCTCCTTACGCTTGGCTTTCACATCATCATAGATATCCTGAAGATCTGCCACATACTCCGGGCGAAGGAATCCCGGATTAAAGCCTTTCTTGTCGGAGCGGTTAAGCACCTCAAGTGATTTCTCAAGAAGGATATCCATTGCCTCAAGCCGCTGTGCGAGGGAGCCTGCATGCACGGCATCAACAACAGTGACAACACTGTTGTCATTGTTTACCACATCAAATGTGAACTCACCGGCTCTGATTTTCTCAGCCGCTTCCGCACTGACCTCAAACACCGGATCATTTGCAAACCCAATCAGTTCCCCGGCAGCATCATGGATAAGGAAGCCTACGCCTCCGGAGCCCCCGGTCACCTGCACGGTTGTTCCGCTAATGGTGAAGGAGTAGTCTCCCGTCACAGGTGTACCTTCGATGAAATCCTTAAGACCACCCATTGAGCCACACTTGTTCTTATCAAATTCATATGATTGGCGGGTTGTGGCAACATGGTCTTCGATTAAGTTGATAGACTGATTTTTCTTCCAATTGTTTTAATCAGCCAGATTGGCAATCTCTTCACGCCATTCCTTTATTTCATCCGCTGAGAGATAGGAGGTGTAGGAAGTGTAGTCCCCAATAAAATAGCCGTCTTGCACTTCAAGGAAACCCCATGCATCAAAGAAATCAGTAAGGTCTTCGCCGGCAGCCATGCACACCATCTTGGCGAAATGAAGAAGGTCATCTTTAGCCAACATAGGGTTGATTTCTCCTTCATGACCAGGAGCAGTGGTGCGTCGGAGGGGATTTTGCCTTAGAAGTTCGAAAAGACGTGGATAGAATCTCTTGTCATGGCCTACACAATGATAGTAGAGCCATAACTGGAACCACATGCGGGTCGTTCCCCACGTTCCGTGCTGATGAAAGTTCTCTCCGGCGTTGAAACGCTGTCGCTGCACTGACGGATAATCGGCTCGCGAGCTATGAGTGCCCCTGTAGAACAAGGCCACGTTCGAGAAGACATTATTGCTCTCCTCCGTACATCCGGCCATATTCATCGGGCCTTGATTGAGGTGACCCATCTCGTGAGCCGGACCCCACATATCACCCGTAGGAAATTCGCGTATGATACTGCTTATGGTGCCCGGATTATAGGCCGTGCGCCACCATGTGGCGTTCATGAAGCCGCACTCACGGAGAGAAATGCCGAGATGGCGGTTATTGAGATACTTGTAATAGTCACCGCGTGCCACGGCATCCCCCTCGAGAGGATCATAATAGTCTCTTCCTGCAGCCTTCTCAGCTTCGATTACTTCTTTAGGAAGCCATCCCATTATGAGACTTTCCGCCATGTAGAGTTCATCCCATGATTTCATCGTCGCACGCAAGTCATAGAGTCCGTTCGCGTATGCCTCCGGAGAGCAGAGACTCTTCAGACATTGGGTTCGATTCCCGGCTTCATCGAATATGTCATCGAAGTGGATGTATAGTGTATTATATTTCGAGAGGAGACAGAACATGGCATGACGTGCCCGCTCGCGGTAATAGAGCCAGTCCTCATTCGTATCAGGGGTGTACAATGCATCCCCCTCATAGTTAAAGTAGCCGTTAAGGGAGCCTCCCTCTATATGCACTTTTATGGGGCTATAGTCTGTCACTGCGCGCTGGCGGTTATTGGTACGTACTGTATAATAGATTATCATGTCAGCCAGATC